>NZ_JBFUMO010000029.1:0-24397 GCF_054049355.1 Roseateles sp. P5_E11
GAAGTTGCGAAGCTGATTAGGGAAGGAATCCTTACCCCAGAGCGCGCACAAAAATATCCTCGAAGGAATGTCCTCCTTTCAGCGCTTGGCGGCAATAGTTCGTATCAGCTATTTTTGACAGAGTTTGAATGGATTGCAGGGGATCGCCTCTTATTGCTTTCGGATGGTGTTTATAAAATCTTGGCAAAATCACAAATTGCATCGATATCTGCATCATGCCAATCGCTTGACAAGTTTGTAGAGGATCTTGAGAAAAAGCTAAAGACGACAGGGCTCGTCGACGACGCTTCTCTGCTGGCTGCGGAATTTCTGTAGGGTCGCAGGCAGCATGACAAATAGACTGAATGYGCATGAGCCCGCTTTTCAACACGTAGCGCCATACCCCACGCTGCTGACCGCTCTCTGCCAGCACCGCGCTAGCGCCCAAAACACTCAGGTCTACACCTCCCCCGCCGCCTTCGAAGCCTTCATCCGGGGCGGCGGCAATGTGCCGCTGTATGAGCGCGTCAGCGCGGAGCTGGCGAGCCACTACACGCCCGAGGTGCGCTCCCTGCTGGACATCGGTTGCGGCGACGGCCACGCCCTCTTTCCGGCCCTGGCCGCCGCTGCCCACCCGCGCGCGCTGGCGCACCTGACGCTGGTGGAGCCCGCAAGCGCGCTGCTGGCCAGCGCCGTAGCGCGAGCCCAGGCCGAGCAACCTGCGCTGCCCCTGCAGGCGCTGCACGAGGGCTTGGGAACCTTCGCCGCCAAGCTCGGGCCTGATGAACGCTGGGACCTCGCCCAAGCCACCTTCGCGCTGCAAGCCATTCCCGAGCCCGAACGCTGGGCCGGCCTCGCCCGGTTGCGCGCCCATGTGAAGCGGCTGGTGATCGTGGAGTTCGACATTCCCGACCTGCAGCGCGGCTCGGACGCCTACGTGGCCTCGCTCGCGCAGCGCTACGAGCGCGCCCTGGGCGAGTACGAAGGCGCCACGCGCGACTTGGTCGCGCAGGGTTTTCTCGTCCCCATGTTCCTCGGCCAGCTCGACGCGCAGACAGCCGCGACGAACTGGGAGCACCCGATGCCGGTCTGGCGCGAGAAGCTCGAAGCCCTGGGCTGGCGCGTGACGCGCCTGGCCCACATCAGCGACTACTTCTGGGCCCCGGCCTTCGTGCTGGTGGCCGAGGCCTGAACCTGATGCTGAATCTCTTCCTGGCCATCGCCGCCGTCACGGCACTTCACCTCCTGACCATGGCCGCCATGGGCCATGCCGTCGGCGCGCAGCTTCTACGGATTTCCTACGGCTTCGGGCCGGCGCTGTTCACGACTGGCCTCTTTGAAATTCGGGCCCTGCCCATCGGAGGTTCGGTGCGCTTCCTGCATTCCGTCGAGGACCGGCTGTCTGAAGAGGAATGGCCCAGGGCGCTCGACCGCCTTTCGGTGCCTGCGCAATTGCTCGTTGTGCTGTCCGGCTGCGCGCTGTTGCTGGGGCTGGCCGTCGCGCTTCAGGGACGCGCGGGTATCGACGCCTTCCTGGCCTTGCCGGCCCAATGGCTTACCGGTGTGACTTCGCCGCTGGGCGACGCGCAAGCACTGCTGCAACGGATCGCTGCCTTCGCTGAATCGGCGCCGTTCGCGGTCATCCTCGCGTTATTGGCGGCCAAGGTCGCAGCGTTGAACCTGCTGCCTCTGCCGTACTTGAATGGCGGCGCGGCATTGGCCGTGCTGGGGCGGCGCCTGGGCTTGGCCCGCTGGTGGCCGGCCGCCGCTACGCGCGCGGCGGTGTTCGCGTGGATGGCGGTGCTTGTCTTGTGGCTGGTTGCGCTGGGCGGCTTCATCCTCGGCGCTTGACGATCAAGCTCGCCGCCCTTCCACCCCCCCGGGCATCCTGAAGATGAAGGACGCTTCGCGCCCCCCATCGCCGCCCGCCCACCGCAAACGGGCCTGCAGGCGCACAGTGCGCCGGCGCACCACCGCGCGAACGCAGTCACCGGCGTCGACAGGTGAGGAGGCATCCAAAATGAACTTCGCAAAGCACATGCTGACGGGGCTGTTGGCGGCAGGTTTGATGATGGTTGGCACTGCGGCATCCGCCCAGGACTCCAGCTACAAGCCGGGCACGGTGTGGAACTTCTCCCATATCAAGGTCGAGCCCGGGCAGTTCGAGAACTACATGGACTTCCTGGCCAAGACCTGGAAGAAGTCCAACGAGTTCGGCAAGAAGGAGGGCTACATCGTGTCGTACCACGTGTTCTCGGTGAACAACGCTCGCGAGGGCGAGCCCGACCTGATCCTGGCCATCGAGTCCAAGGACTACATGACGACCGCGCAGCAGCTGGAAGTGCAGAAGAAGTACGAGGCCTTCATGGCCATGGACCAGCACAAGATGGACGCGGCCTCCGGCGAGCGCAAGGTGATGCGCAAGCTGGCGGGCGGCATGGAGTTGCAGGAGCTGGTGCTGAAGTAAGGCAGCCCGCCCATTCAGCTGTGCCAGCATGCCCTCCGGCACGGCTTGGATGGAAAAAATACCAATGATCACTAGCACTTAGCAAACTCTTAAGGTTCGGCTAGCAAGCATTTAGCGGCGCGCCGCCGCCCCGATTCCTACAGTGACTGCACGGTTCGATGCCAGGCGCAGCGAGCCATTCGACACACCACCCAGGGAATCCGAGATGCACACCTCACTGCAAGAAATCCTCGCCGTTCGCGGCACGGCCACGGCGCCGCGTTTTGACATCTACGCCAGCATTCACAAGGGCCTTCGGCTGATGCTCGCCGACCTGGTCACCAGCGCCGGCTGCGTCGACCCGGGCGACCCGGCGTCGCTGCAGCAGCTGGCCGGCAAGGTCGAGGCGGCGGCGGATTTCTGCGCGTCGCATCTGAAGCACGAGAACGCCTTCGTGCACCCCGCGCTGGAACGCGCCCAGCCGGGCACCAGCCAGCGCATTGCGACCGAGCATGTGGCGCATGAGCGCGACATCGAGGCGCTGCGCACCCATGCCCGCGCGCTGGCCGATTGGCCGCCGCAGGACTGCGCGGCCGCCTGCCGGGCGCTGTACCACGCGGTGAGCCTGTTCGCGGCCGACAACCTGGCGCACATGCACCTGGAGGAGACCGAGCACAACGAGGTGCTGTGGGCGCATCTGGACGATGCCGGCATCATGGCCATCCACGGCCAGATCCTGGCCGCGCTGTCGCCCACCGAGATGATGGCGTCGCTGCGCTGGATGCTGCCGGCCCTGGCGCCGGCGGAGCGCTTGGCGCTGCTGGGTGGCATGCGTGCCAACGCGCCGGCGCCGGTGTTTGGCGCAGTGCTGGCCATGGCGCGCGAGCAGCTCAACGACGACGACTGGGCTGCGCTGGCGCGCGGCCTGGGCCTGCCGGTTGCACCTGGCCTGGCGGCCTGACGGAGGCCCATGATGAACAACAACAAACGCTATGGCGCCTGGTGGCTTCGCATGGCTGCGCTCTACCTCGTGGTGGGCGTGTCACTGGGCAATTACATGGGCGCGACGCACGACTTCGGGTTGCGCTCGGTGCATGCCCACGTCAACCTTCTGGGCTGGGCGAGCATGTTGGGCTTCGGCCTGGTGGTGCAGCAGTTGGCCGACACGCTGAGCCCGCGGCTGGTGGCGCTGCAGTTCTGGCTGCACCAGCTGGCGCTGCCGGTGATGCTGTCGGCGCTGGCGGCGCTGATGCGCGGCAACACAGCGGCCGAGCCGCTGGTGGGGCTGGGCTCGGCGGTGGTGGGGGTGGCGGTGCTGGCCTTTGCCGCCAACGTCTGGCGCGGCACCGGCGCCAAGCTCAGGGCGGCATGAGCGTTTGATGCGGGTCAAACGCGGTGCTCGTGCTTTTTCAACCCCCTCAAACCTTGGGTCGGAACCGTCATGCCACGCTGGCATGCTTGGCTCATCGCTCAGCAGTACGAGACGACCCTCATGTTGCACACCGCCCCCACCCCCGACCGCGACCAGACCCTCGGTGAAGAGATCGCCAATGCCATCAGCCACGGCCTGGGCGTGGTGCTGGCCATCGCGGCCCTGCCCATCCTGGTGATCCGCGCGATGAACCATGGCGGCACGGCCGATGTGGTGGCCGCGGCGATCTTCGCGGCCACGATGATCCTGCTGTACGGCATCTCGACGCTGTATCACGCCCTGCCGAACAGCCTGTGGCAGGGCCGCGCCAAGGCGGTGCTGCTGCGGCTGGACCACGCGGCCATCTACGTCTTCATCGCCGGCAGCTACACGCCCTTCACGCTCGGCGTGCTGCACACCGGGCCGGGCGTGACGCTGTTGATCGCCGTCTGGGCGGCGGCAGCGTTCGGCGTGGCGATCAAGCTGCTGAACCGGCTCAAGCACCGCTTCGTGTCCACGGGCCTGTACCTGGCCATGGGCTGGGTGGTGGTGTTCGCGGCCGGGCCGCTGGTGAACAGCCTGCCGGCCGCGGGCCTCACGCTGCTGATCGCCGGCGGCCTGAGCTACACGCTGGGGGCGTTTGTCTTCCTGCTGGACAACCGGGTGCGCTACTCGCACTTCGTCTGGCACCTGTTCGTGCTGGGCGGCAGCGCCTGCCACTTCTTCGCGGCGCTGTTCTACGCCTACACCTAGACTGCGCGCGAGCCATCGGGCGCGATCAGGCACGACAAACTGAAGTGCCCGCCGGAGGCGGAGTCAGGGAGATAACAAGCATGTCGATTCCAGACCCGTGCCCGGCGCCGCCGGCGCGCTTGGCCGGCCGTTGGCGCCTGGGCATGGGCGCCACTGCCATGGCGGCCGCCTTGTCCGCCTGCGGCGGGGGCGGAGGTTCTGCGCCCGCGCCTGCGCCCACACCTGCGCCTGCGCCCACACCCGCGCCCACACCCGCGCCTGCACCGGCACCGGCACCTGCGCCCGCGCCAGCTCCAACGCCTGCACCGGCACCCGCCCCAGCGCCTGCACCGGCACCCGCCCCAGCGCCTGCCCCGGCACCCGCCCCGGCTCCAGCACCCGCGGCCTTCGAGCCCGTGCCCGCGACATCGGCGGCCAGCTACATCTGGCAGCGCAACTTCGGCGGCAACCCGCTGGYGTCGGCCAGCGGCACGACGATGAACATGTTCGACGCGACCGAGCCGGTGCTGACGCAGTACACGTGGATGAACCAGTTCGCCACGGGTGGTGGCATCTTCTGGATCGGCCCGCAGCCGCAGAGCGGGCTCTTCCTCGGCACGACTGCGCCGGCGCTGAAGCTGCAGGTTGGGCTGGTGCCGCACGCCATCTGGCCGATGGCGTCCAGCTCCGTGGGCACGCTGGACTCGCCCAACTGCCGCCCCAGCAATGGCGCCTACGTGGTGCACGACGTGGCCTATGCGGCCGATGGCAGCCTGAGCAGTCTGGCCGCAGATTTCACGGCCGGATGCTCGCTGGGCTATGCCGCCTACGTGAGCGGCGCCATCCGCTACCGGTCGGCCGTGGCCGCGGCGCTGGACCGCAGCTTCGCCGTGGCCGGCGCGGACCGCACGCTGAACGAGGGCGAATCCCTGCGCCTGGACGGCTCGCTCTCCTGGAACCCTGCCAGCAGGTTGCGCTCCATCGAATGGACCCAGCTGTCGGGGCCGAGCTTCGACCTGTCCAACTGCCGGCTGGGCATCTGCGACACCTACACGCCGCTGGTGGCCAAGGGCGGCGCGCAGGCGAAGTTCAGGCTGACGACGGTCTCGGAGTCCGGCAAGTCGGCGACGGCCGATCTGACCATCAGCGTGCGCAGCTGGCAGGACACGCAGTCGCGGGCCGACATCTGGGGCAGCGGCCACGTCTCGAGCGGTAGCGACTTGCGCATGTCGGAATCGGATGGCGTGTTCGATGTCCCGGTCAAGGGCGGGACCGAGGCCATCTTTGCTGACCAGACGGCGGAGCGCATTCGCTGGGTGTTCAACCCCAACGGCAATGCTGCCTATGACAGCATGGAGCTTGTGCTGTCGAACACGGCCGGACTTGCGCTCACGCCGGGCAGCTATGCCGGCAACCTGCGGGCCGGCTTCGAGCCGGGGGCCGGCCCGGCAGCCAGCGCCAGCTATGCCGGCCACATGTGCAACTCCTCCGAATGGGAAGCCCTGGTGGCCGAGATGGACCGCGACCCCACCCAGCTGACGACGGTGAACCGTGGCGCCGTCACGCTGCACATTGGCTGCACCGAGGGCGGTGGCGAGCTGCAAGGCAGCTATCTGCGGCTGTGGCTCCGCTACACGCCAATGTCGCCGCCGGTGGTCAGGGTCACTGCGCCCACCACGGCCACGGCCGGCCAGGCCGTGATGATCCAGGACGCGGGCAGCACCACCGCGAACGGTGGCGAATGGCTGCGGACATGCAAGCAGATCTATGGGCAGGCCAGCGCCAGCATCGAATTCCTCGCCAACGGTGCCTGCAAGGTCACGCCATCGGCCAGCACGCCCAACAACAGCAAGGTCGTCGTGGCCTACGAAGTGCTGGACGGCAAGGGCCAGTCGGGCATGGCCCTCGCCGAACTCTTGGTAACCGGCGGCCCCGCGGCGGCGGCGCAGCTTGGGGGCAAGCCCGCGTTCCAGGCGGCGACGCAACCCGCCCGGCGGACGGCGCGATGACGCGATGACGCGTCACACTGGGGCCTGACCCGAACTTCAGCTGGAGTGCCCCCCCATGCCCAAGGCTTACTGGATCGCCCGCGTCGACGTCAACGACCCCGAGCAATACAAGCTCTACGTGCAGCGCAACGACGCGGTGTTCGCCAAGTTCGGCGGCCGCTTTCTCGTGCGCGCCGGCCAGTTCGAGAACCCTGAGGGCAGCAGCCGTGGTCGCAATGTGGTGATCGAGTTCCCGAGCTACGAGGTGGCGCTGGCCTGCTATCACTCGCCGGAGTACGCGCCCCAGATCACGCTGCGCCAGGCCGCGGCCGAGGCGGACATCGTCATCGTCGAGGGCTATGACGGGCCGCAGCCGGGTTGAACCGGTGAGCGATTAAAGGCTGCAACCGTGACCTAACGACGCCGCACGCAGGTTGCTGCGCCGGTGTCCTACAAGGGCTTTGGGGCGGCGTGGTACATTCGCCGCATAGATTCGCACAAGACCGTTTCCTCAAGGTCTTATCTGCAGCCCCGCTGGCCACCCCCTGGCCCTTCTTGCGAGCGGCTCGCTTCAGCAACTCCCCGGTGAGTGTTCTTGAGTGTTTCTGTCTCCGCACGGCATGACGCCGACGGAGTATTTTTTCCATCTATACATTCCAAAAAGGAACACCATGACTACAGAAACCGGCACCGTGAAATGGTTCGACGACGGCAAGGGCTTCGGCTTCATCACGCCTGACAACGGCGGCAAGGACCTCTTCGCCCACCACAGCGAAATCAAGAACGCTGGCGGCTTCCGCTCGCTGGCCGAAGGTGCCAAGGTGTCGTTTGAATCGACCCAAGGTGCCAAGGGCCCGCAAGCCTCGAACATCCGCACGCTGTAATTTGTGCAAGGGCGCCTTGGGCGCCCAACCGCCGCCGGCAAAGACCGGCGCGGGAGCCCCACAAAAAGAAGAACAACATGAACAATAACAATATCGAGGTGGGACGCTTTTTGGTTTCACCCATGACCCAAGCCCGCGAGGGCGGCGGTTTCGACGCCCTGGTGTCGATCCGCTCCGGTCGCGGCATGGCCAGCGTGGATCGCATCATGCGTTTCACGCCACAGTTCATCAGCCCGCAGGCAGCATTGCACTACGCGCGGAATGAAGGCCTTGCCTGGGCGCGCTGCCATTGAGGAGCGCGCGGCGGTCACCGGCCGCATCAGACGCCGGCACGGCCACGTGCTCGGCCTCCCGTCTAACTTTCGCAACGGAGCCCCACACTTGGCCAAAGAAGAACTGATCGAAATGCAAGGCGTCGTGGATGAAATCCTGCCCGACTCGCGCTTTCGCGTGACGCTGTCGAATGGCCACAAGGTCATCGCCTACACGGGCGGCAAGATGCGCAAGCATCACATCCGCATCCTGGCCGGCGACAACGTGTCGCTGGAGATGTCGCCCTATGACCTGAGCAAGGGCCGCATCACCTTCCGCCACCTGGAGCGTCGCGGCCCGCCGCCGTCCGGTGGTGGCAGCCAGCAGCGCCGCTGAGCCCTCGCGGCTTAAACCCCGAATCGGCCGCCATGGCATGCCTGGCGGCCGTTTCCATTGGTGCGCTTGCAACATCCAAGCTCGCGCCCACCGCGTAGGCTCTGCGTTCCCATGTTGAAAGCCACCCTCTTCCTGCTCGGCGCCCTGCTGTTGGCGGGGGTGCTGGTGGCCTACGCGCCGGTGAAGGCGCTGAACGTGCTTGCGCCCGTCCACACGCACACGCGCACGGCCGGCCTGGCCTACGGGCCGGGGCCGCGCCAGCAGCTGGACGTGTACCAGCCGGCCCGCGCGGCGCCGCGTGAGGGCTGGCCGGTGGTGGTGTTCTTCTACGGCGGCGCCTGGAACCGCGGCAAGCGCGGCGACTACGCCTTCGTCGGCGAGGCGCTGGCCTCGCGCGGCATCCTGACGCTGGTGGCCGACTACCGCCTCTACCCGGAGGTGCGCTACCCCGACTTCCTGCGCGACAGCGCCGCAGCGCTGGCCTGGAGCCTGAGCCACGCCGCGGGCCTGGGCGGCAACCCGCGGCGGGTCTTCGTCATGGGCCACAGCGCCGGCGCCTACAACGCCGCCATGCTGGCGCTGGACCCGCGCTGGCTCAAGCAGGCCGGCCACACGCCACGCGAGCTGGCCGGCTTCATCGGCCTGGCCGGGCCCTACGACTTCCTGCCCATCGAGAACCCCGACGCGAAGCCGGTGTTCTTCCACCCCGACTACCCGCCCGGCACCCAACCGCTGGAACATGCCAGCAAGGCCGCGCCGCGCAGCTTCCTGGGTGCGGCAAGAGACGACTCACTGGTCAACCCGCAACGCAGCACCCAGGGCCTGGCGACGCGGCTGAAAACCTTCGGCGTGCCGGTGACGGTGAAGTTCTACGACCGCGTCGGCCACACGACGCTGATTGCCGCCTTCGGTGCGCCGCTGCGCTGGCTGGCGCCGGTGCTGGAAGACGTGACAGGTTTCGTCAACGGCCCGCCTGAGCGCTGAGCACCGCCCGCCGCAGCGCGGCCAGGGCCTCATGGTCGGTCCAGCTGTCGGCGGCGTCGCCGATGACGACCTCCACCATCGCACCGCCCGCCAGCACATGCGAGGCCACCGTCCGTGCGCCCAGCCAGAAGCCGTCGCGCCGGGCCACCTCCAGCAAGCCTTCGCGCAACGCTTCGGGTGCCACTGGCAGGTGCAGCTGGAAGGCATTGACCTGCGGCTTCTCGGGCGCCACGCGCCAGCCAGGTTCGGCCGCCAGCAAGGCGGCCAGCGCCTGCGCGCGCTCGCGGTAGGCGGGCATGCGCGGCAACTGCGTGCGCAGGCCCTGCAGCGCGCTCAGCACGTAGGGGTGAACGGTGAAAAGGTTGCCCGCCAGGCGGGTCTGCCAGGGCGCGATCTGGGCGATGAAATCCTCGCTGCCGGCCAGCACGCAGCCGGCCAGGCCGCCCAGGCCCTTGTAGAAGGACACGTAGACCGAATCCGCCAGCGCGGCAATCTCGGCCAGCGGCCGGCCGTAGTGGGCCGAAGCCTCCCAGAGCCGCGCGCCGTCGAAATGCAGCGGCACACCCGCCGCGCGGCACCAGGCGCTGATGGCCATGAGTTCGTCCCACTCGGGCAGGCGGTAGCCGGCCCGGCGCAGCGGCAGTTCGACCACAACGACCGCCGGCTGGCCGGGCAGCGAAGCCAGTTGCGCGGTGCCGAAGGGCTCGTCCGTCATGCCGATGCGCAGGCCGCGCAAGCCCAGCAGCTTCTCGAAGGCCTCGGCCTCGTCGATGGCGATATGGCTTTGCGGGTGCAGCGCCACCGGGCCGTCGCCCTCACCGCAGTGCACGCGCAGCGCCGCAAGCTGGGCGGCCACGCCCTTGTGCATGAAGCGCGCGGCCGGCTTGCCGAGCAGGGCGGCCACCTCGGCCTCCAGCGCCTGGATGGCCTGACCCTGGCCGTAGACGTCCAGCGGCAACTCGGCTTCGGGCAGTTCGGCCAGCGCCAGCAGGGACTCGCGTATGGACAGCGGCGGGCGGTGGCCATTGAGCCAGCGGGTGCAGCGCTTGCGCAGTTCGGTGTCGGCGTTGAGGGTGGTGTTGGAGTAGCTGGCAGAGGGCATGGCCGGGAGTGTCGCCTGCCTCTCGAAGCCGACGCTGGCGACAGCGCCGCGCCGGGCGGGAATGCCCTTTTGATCGGGGTTCACTAAACTCTCGCCCTTTTTCCTCGCGCGCGCCGTACAGGCGCGCCAGCCCCATGCAAGCCCTCTCACCGCAGCCCCTCGCACCCGAGCCCCTGGCCCGGCTGCTGCTGCAATGGGGCGTCGCGCCGGTGGCGGCAGCACCCGTGGCCGAGCGCCTGGGCGGCTGGCTGGGCTGGGCGGAGGCCATCGGCCTGTCCCAATTGCTGGCCACAGCGCCTGCAGCCGGCGCCAACGTCGCCGCCCGCCGCGAAGCGGTGGACTGGGCCGACGCCGCACTGGCCCGCCTGCAGGAAGAGCTGACCGCCGCCTTCGACGACGCCCTGCTGGCGCGCGAATCCGCCGAATCCGCGCCAGAAGGCGTGCCGCTGGCCGACCTGCTGGCGCCCTACCGCCTGCACCACGCCCAGCAGCAGCGCAGCATGGCCGCGCGCGTGGCCACACTGCGCGAGCGCCTGCGCCCCCGGCTGGCCGAAGCCTCGGGGGCGCTGGCCCGGCTGGCGCAGCTGGACGCGGTGTTCGAACGCGCCATCGTCGCGCAGGAGCGCCCGCTGCTGGCCGGCCTGCCCGCCCTGCTGACGAAACGCGCGACAGATCATCACGCCACCGACCCGCGCCGCTGGCGCACCCGCTTCTGGGCCGACCTGCAGCGCGCGCTGCGCGCCGAGCTGGACCTGAGATTGCAACCGGTGCAGGGGCTCATTGAAGCCCTGCATCAAGCTGATTCCTGATGAACCGCTTCCTGAACGCCCTCTATTCCCTCGCCCTGGCCGCCGGCCTCGCGGGCATTGCCGGCGCCGCGCTGGCCGCCGCCCGCCACCACCCGGTGGCGCTGGCAATGACGCTGCTGATCGCGGCCTTCTTTGCCATCGGCATCTGGGAGCTGACCGCCTTTCGCCGCAGCAGCCGCGAGCTGGATGCCGCGCTGGACGCCGAGCCGAAAGAGGGTTGGGTCGCGGCATTGCCCGCCGCCCTGCGTGCCAGCGTGCAGCAGCGCCTGGAAGGCCTGCGCGTGGCCCTGCCCGGCCTGGCACTCGCGCCGGCACTGGCCGGCCTGCTGGTGCTGCTGGGCATGCTGGGCACCTTCATCGGCCTGGTCATCACATTGAGCAGCACGGCCAGTGCCCTGGGCCAGACGGCCGACCTGGCCGCACTGCGCACCGCACTGGGCGCGCCGGTGCAGGGCCTGGGCCTGGCCTTCAGCGCCAGCGTGGCCGGCGTGACGGGCTCGGCCATGCTGGGCCTGATGGTGGCGCTGGCAAGGCGCGAACGCGCGGCCGTGTCGGGCCAGCTCGACACCGCCCTGCTCGGCAAGCTGCGCCCGCTGACCGCCGCGCACCGCCGCGCACTGGAGCAGCAGGCCGCCGAAGCTGCCGCGGCTGAAGCAGCGCAGCAGCGTCAGCTTGAACTCGTCGCCCAGTTGCAGCGGTACGCCCAGCAGATGGCCGACCAGCTCGCCGCGCAGAACGACCGCTTCCATGGCGAGACGAGTAAGGCCTACACCGCCCTGGCCGCCAGCGTGGACACGACGCTGCGCAGCAGCCTGGCCGAGAGCGCCCGCCTGGCCGGCGCCGCCATCCAGCCCGCCGCCGAGGCCGCAATGGCCGGCATCGCCCGCGAGGCCRCCGCCCTGCATGAGCGCGTGGGCACGCAGGTGGCCGGCCAGCTCGGCGCGCTGAGCAGTCGCTTCGAAGCCGGCGTAGCGCAGATCGCCCAGCAGGGCGAGGCCACGGCCAAGGCACAGGCGGAGGGCCTCGCCCAGCAGCGCGAGGCCGCACTGAAACTGCTGGCCGACACGAGCACTGCAACGCAGCAGGCGGTGGATCGCCTGGGTGAACGCTGGGCCGCGCAGGCGCAAGACCTGTTGGCCGCACAGGCGCAAGCCGACACTGCCCGCGCCGCCGCGTTGGGCCGTCAGATTGAGGCGCTGGCCGAGCAACGTGCCGCCGCCCAGCAAGCCATCGCCGACACCGCCGGGCGCTTTGCCGCACAGACGCAGACGCTGCTGGACCACATGGCCGAGGCGCAAGCCCGGCAGCAGGCCCTGCAAGCCGAGCTGGACACGCAGCGCCGCGCCGAGTCCCAGGCCGACGCCGAGGCGCTCGCACAGCAGCGCGCCGCCAACGAGCAGTTGCTGGCCGCCCAGCGCGAGGCCGCGCAACAGCTGCTGGCCGACAGCGGCGAGCGCGCCCAGAACGCGCTGACCGCGCTGACCACTGGCTTCGCCGCGCAGACCAAGGACCTGCTGGACCGCATCGCCGACACGCAGACCCGCCACGCGGCGCTGCAGGCCGAACTGGACAGCGAACGCCGCACCGAGGCCCGCGTCGACGCCGAGGCCCTGGCCCGGCAACGCACCGCCAACGAACAGCTGCTGGTCGCCCAGCGCGAAGCCGCGCAGCAACTGCTGGCCGCCAGCGGCGAACGTGCCCAGAGCGCCTTGACCGAGCTGACCGCCGGCTTTGCTGCGCAGACACAGGCCGCTGTCACCACGCTGGCCGAGGCACACACGCAGCTGCAATCGGCCCATGCCGCGCACGATGCCGAGCGCCTGGCCGCATGGCGCACCGAGCTGCAGTCGGCCGGCGCCACGCAGTTGGCCCAGCAGCAGCAACTGGCCGATGGCCTGCTGCGGCACACCCGCGAACTGGTCGCGCAGACCGAGGCCCAGGCCAAGACCACGCTGAGCGAAGCCGGCGCGTTGCTGCAGGCCGCCGGCGAAGCCCCACGCGCAGCCGTCGAAGTGGTTGCCGCGTTGCGCGAGCAATTGGCACAGAGCCAGGCCCAGGACCGCGCAGCCCTGGCCGAACGCGCCGAACTGATGCAGACGGTCTCGACGCTGCTGGCCTCGCTGCAGCAGGCCGCTGGTGAACAGCGCGCTGCCATCGATGCCTTGGTAGGCAGCTCCGCCACCCAGCTCGAAGCCCTGGGCCAGCGCTTCACCGCGCAGGCCGACGCGACCGGAGAGAAGCTGGCCGAAGCCGCGACGACCTTGGCCGCCAGCGCCGCCGAGATGGGCAGCCTGGGCGAGGGCTTTGGCGCGGCGGTGGAGCAGTTCCAGGGCGCCAATGCCCAGTTGGTGCAGCACCTGGCCGCGCTGGAAGAGCGCCTCTCCAGCGCGATGACGCGCAGCGACGAACAGCTGAGCTATTACGTGGCCCAGGCCCGCGAGGTCATCGACCTTTGCCTCGGCTCACAGAAGCAGGTGCTGGACGCGCTGCAGGGAGCCGCCGCGAATGGATGAGCCGCTGGAGATCGAGCAGGAAGGTGTCGGCACGCCCGCCTGGGCGGCGTTCGGCGACCTGATGGCCGGCGTGCTGGGTGCCTTCGTGCTGGTGCTGGCGGCGGCGCTGGTGGGCCAGCTGGATCTCGCCAACCAGCTCAAGGCCGAGGTGGAGCAGCGCCAGGCCGAGCAGGCGCGCCGCGAAGCGCTCGAGCGTGCGCTGGCCGGCCCGCTGGCCGACGGCCGCATCACCCTGGTCGAGGGCCGCATCGGCATCAGCGGCGCGGTGCTGTTCGCCATCGGCTCGGACCAGTTGCACGCCGACGGCCGCGCGCTGATCAAGAGCCTGGCCGTGCCGCTGCGCACCTATCTTGCCCAGCGCGACGAGATCCTGATGGTCAGCGGCTTCACCGATGACCGCGGCATGCTGACCGGCAAGGGCGCGCCGAAGTTCAGTGACAACTGGGAGCTGTCGGCCCAGCGCGCATTGACCGTGACGCGCACGCTGATGGCCGAGGGGCTGCCGCCGGACGCGGTGTTTGCCGCTGCCTTCGGGCCCCAGCAGCCGGTGGCGTCCAACGACGACGCGTCGGGCCGCGCGCTGAACCGACGCGTCGAGATCGCACCCACGCCGCGGCCCAAGCGCGCGGCGGCATCGGCCCCGTGATGGACGACCCCGTCGCCTGGGTGCAAGCCCGGGCCGAAGCCGATCCGGTGCGCCGGCGCGTGCTGGAAGCGCTGGCGCGGCGAGCCTCTGCGCTGGCGCCGGGCGCGCTGCGCGAACGGCTGGTTGCGCGGCTGGTGCAGCGCGCCGAGGCTGAGCCGGTCGTGCTGCCGACTCGGCGGACTGCGAACGCCGCAAACCCACTGACCGAGCTTGTCGCCCAGTTGCAGGCCGGCCCCGAGCTGCGCAATGTGCAGGCCCACCGCCGCACCTGGAGCGCGCTGCGCCTGACGCGCCGCATGGCCGAGGTCAGCGCACCGGTGCCCGAACACCTGGGGCCGCTGAACAGCCAGGTGCTGGTCTCCCGTGCGCTGCAGCAGTTACAGGCCCTGTCGCCCGACTATCTTCAGCGCCTGCTGACCCAGATCGATGCACTGGCCGCACTCGGGCCGCTGCAGGTTGCCGCCGAAAGCGATGCCAGGCCGGCCCGCAAGCCCGCCGCTCGGCGGCGTTGACGCGCACAGCAGTTCGCTGCTGACAGGATCTGACAGGGCTCGGGCGCGAAGATGACAACGCTGCCAACCCTCCAGCCTGCCGCATGACGCCCATCCTCTACTTCTCCCGCAACCCCAACCCACGCCTGGCCGTCGCGGCGGCGAAGTATTTGGCCGCGCCGGTCACCTACGAGTTCGCCGCGCCGTTGGCCCCCGGCCAAGCAGACAACTACCGCCACTTCAACCCCTCGCTGCGCCTGCCCATCCTTGTCGAGGCCGACGGCAGCTCGCTGTTCGAGGCGGATGCCATCGCCTGCCGCCTGTCGCAGATGGTGGGCTCGGAGTTCTGGCGCACCGGGCCTGAGCTGCCGAACATGATCCGCTGGGTCAGCTGGAGCCGCGACAACTTCATGCATGCCTGCGACATGGTGCACTTCGAGCGCGGCACCAAGCAGCGCTACAAGCTGGGCGCGCTGGACGAAGACCTGGTGGCGCGCGGCACCGAGCGCTTCCACGCGACCGCATCCATCCTCAACGCTCACCTGAGCAAGCAGGACTGGCTGCTGGCCAGCGGCCTGTCCTACGCCGACTTCCGCATGGGCGTCTTCCTGCCCTACAACGACGTAGCTCGGCTGCCGCTGAGCGACTACCCGGCGGTGGCGGCCTGGCATGCAAGACTGATGGCGCTGCCGGCCTGGGCCGATCCGTTCGAGGGGCTGGATGCGCCGGAGTTGCCGCCTGTGGCTTAGGCTCGATGCGGTTCAGCTAAGGCAGTTGCCGACCCTGAAGCGACATTCGCAGCTCTGAATTGATAGCTCCAAAGCAGTCGCTCGCGCCCCTGCTTGTCAATCAGCTACGGCAACTGGATGGTCGAAGGACCGCGAGCTCACTCGGCGCTCGCAGCATCGAACGCCAGTCAATACACGCCCATGTAGTCACGCTTGCCGATGGCGATCCCGTTGTGGCGCAGGATGGCATAAGCAGTGGTGACATGAAAGAAGAACTGCGGCAGGCCGTAGTTGGCCAGATAGGTTTGACCGATCAGCCGCTTCTCCTTTGGTGTACCGGGACGCAAGATGATCTCTCTGCTTTCGCTGCCTTCGAACTGCGCTGCGCTCAGGCCATCCAGAAAACTCACCGTCTGGGCTAATAGGACGTCAAGATCAGCAAAGCTCTTCTCTTGTCCCTCCTGGGTGGGGGCCTCGACACCCGCCAGGCGTGCCGATACTCCACGCGCAAAGTCGGCTGCGATCTGCACCTGCTTGGCCAACGCAAACATGTCCGGATACAGGCGCGCCTGCAGCAAGGCGTCGGACTCAATCGAGTGGGCCGAGGCGTGCGTACTCGCCTGCGCCAGTACGGCTTTCAGCGCCACCAGCATTTGCTTGAAGACGGGAACGGCGAAGGTATACATCGGACTGGTCATGGTCGTTCCTTGGTAGAAGTGAAGCTAGACGGCGGCGGCATTCGAGGGGCGCCTCACAGGGTTGGAAGCCCAGTTGCTGCGCCAACGGCAAAGGCCGGACGACGCAATTCAGTGTAAGGACGCGCTAAGGGGCTCGTCAGTGCGAACGCGCGGTAGGCGGCGGCTGACCGAGATCCACCGCGGACGTCGGACTTCTGGCAGTCCGTCTCGTCCGGCAAATCTACGGGATCGAGATTGGGTTCGCGTGAACCCGCTGGCGACCCGTTGCTGACATCAGACCGCACCGTTCGGACGCTGCAGAGCGGGCAAGTTTGGATAGGGGTTGCTATCGGACGACTGATGCCACACAGCCTTGGCCGCTCGTTGAAGTTCCGTCCCGTAACCAGCCTGCAATTCCGCTCGTTGAGCATCGTCAAGCGGACCCTGGGATGATGCGATGGCGGAGCCGCTGCACAAGAAGAGATAGAGCGCCGCCAGTTCTTCAAGCCGTGTCGATGCCGACTCAACCTGGAAGATTCCTGACTCGCTTTCGCTCGCCTCGATCGTCACCGGAGGCTCTCCTCGCGTTCGATCTGCGATGTAAAGCGAAGTCCAAGCGCGGCTGTGGACCGGATGCGAATTTCCTTCCGTATCAACGTTCCATCCCGGGCCGAACAGCAGGTCAATGAAGACTCTGAAGTCGGGTCGCTCCTTGTCAACCTTTACGTGGTGCATTCGCTGTCAGTTCAGAGATCGCGCGGGCTAGTCTTCCAAGGTGCACCTTAGCCGAAGACGGCATGTGACCGAACTGCGACATGCGCCTCAACTGGGTCTGTTCGAGGTGGAGCAGGACGCGCACGGCGCCCGTAGTGCTGCCGCCTGCCCTTTACAGGCTAGGCCAACGGTCTCGTCGCCAGATGCACGCAGAACCATGAACAGTCGTGCGCTGTAGAACGCCTCGCGGGCCACCCATCCGCATGACGCCAACATGCTCGCGCCCTCCAACCACGGCTCGTTGTCCTTCAGGGCCTCGAACGTGAATTCGCCATTCACGTGCCCCACGTAAACGCGGAACCAGTGCAGGTCATGCTCGAGCCGCTCGCTCCGGATCGCCGTTTCGAGGAGCGGCATCAAGTCAACCGGAATTGACGGCGGAGCGCAAGTAGAGCTTCGCGTGCCGACATTGCCGATGAACGCGCTGAACCGTTGGCCAGCGATGGTCCACTCCTCGATCTCAACCTGCTCTGGGTCATGGCAAGACCAGAGTGAGGACAGCAGTACGTGGAATGAGTTGATCGTGAAGCTCTGGAGGCCGTCCGACAACCCGACCTCACCGGCACCGATGCCGCCGAAGCACTCCTCGATGACCACGCCGTCGCGCACCAGGACCTGCATGTCGAGTCGACCGTGTGTCTCGCCAGGGTGCCAAGTGCCACGGATGGCCGGCAGTTCGGCGTTGGGTAGTACCCGGCCGTCATGGAGTGACTGCTCTAACCCGTGGCGCTTGAATAGCTCGGTCAGCCAAGTCTCGGGGGTCAACTCGGGCCCAACAGTCTGTACCAATTCAGACGGCTTTGGCGTGGGCGTACTTCGCTTGCCGAAGAGACTCCTGATGAATCGCATGTCGTTGTCGTGATGGCGGCGCCGAAGTTCATTCGGGCATCGGTAGTCCGGCGATCGAAACTGGCCTTGTAAGCCGTCGACGGGCTCGTCTTATGCGCTGAGGGCGTCGCCTTTGATCCAGTCGTGTACCGGAAAGCCGTCGCTGGCGACCGGCAGCAAATGGCCGGGTCCAGCCGCGAGCTCGATCCCTGCTTTCAGTCGACGGCATACCGTAGTCGATGCAGCGCCTTTAGAGCAACCCAGCCTGAAAACCGCCGTTCGCGGCGGACTGCACTGGCCATGTCGCACCTATCTTGAAGGCTTGGACGGCACGGACCATGCAAGTACAGCTTGAAGGTCAGAGGCGTAGCAGCAACGCGATCACCAGCGAAAACACCACACCGAACGTGAAGGCAGCCTTCAACCAGGGATCCCTGGACGATTCGTCCGGAGCGGAGATCTCATCCAGGTCATCGTGGGCTAACCCGCGGACACCTCCAAGCAGCCCGGCGAAGAAATGAAACGTGGCTTCTGCGCCCCGGATGGCCAATTCGGGAAACGCCAGTCCGGTGACGATGCCGGCAAATGCGCCCCCGAACACGAAGGGCGCGATATGAATGGTGATCACTCCGAGCAACGCCCCGAATGCCACTCCCGCGAACATGCCAACGGCTGCCGCTCCCATCCGGTAGGGGAGGTTAGGTGATTGCAGCGGCTCGGTCATGGAACTTTCAAGACAGTTTCGACGGACGCCCGGCATTCTGCCCACCTCACGAACAGCAAAGACAGGCATCTTCGCGACTTCGAATATGGTGTCATGGCTTGTCGCGATTTCGCAAAGCTGCCTCTTGCGACAGGCCGCTTCTGGCCGACAGCTGCTCTGACTGAACCGTAGTGCGCTAAGCCCAAGGACCGTTAATCAGCGCTCGCGTCTCCTCGACAGCGATGCGCCACATCTCCAGCACCTCGGCGTCAGGTCGCTCGTAAGCGCCGCCGAAGTTGCCGTCGCCCGCCAGCTCGCGCGCCGCATCGGGCGCCAGCACCGCATAGCGCTGATAGTCCACCGGCGGCTTGCGGCCTTCCGGCTGGGTCACGCCGGCCAGGCGTGTCCAGGGCAGGTTCTCCATCCACGAGGCGTGGGCCGAGTGCGGGTCGATGGCCTTCACATGGGCCAGCGTCTTGGGTGAATTCCACCAATTGTGGAAGCGCACCCGGGTGCGCGGATGGGCGGCCATCCATTCGGCCACCGCCGCCGCGACCGGCTGGTTGCCGCCATGGCCGTTGACGATGAGGATGCGGCGAAAGCCTTGGTGGTCCAGGCTGTCGAGCAGGTCATGGACGACGCATCGGCCGTGGAGTTGGCGTGGAACAGTGAGTAGTCGAAGCCATCGGGGCTGGCTTCGGTGCAGACGGTGAGGGTCTTGGCAGAGGCCGAAGCGGCCACCAGTGCGAGTGCCGCGAGCAACAGCCTCATGCGGGGCGCCTCCAGGCCATGCCCAGCGTGCGCGGCGCCGTGTGCACAAAGCCGAACTGGGCATAAAGGGCGTCGGCCGGCACGTCGGCCAAGAGGCTGACATAGCCGGTCTCGGGCACGTGCTCGCGCAGCCAGGCGGCGATCTCGGCCATGATGAGCTTGCCCAGGCCCTTGCCCTGGTGCTCGGGCAGCACGGCGATGTCGACGACCTGGAAGGCCGTGCCGCCGTCGCCAATGACGCGGCCCATGCCGACGGGCTCGCCGCCGTGCAGGATCTGCACGCCGAACAAGGTGCCGGGCAAGCCACGCGCGGCCGCCTCGRCCGACTTGGGGCTGAGGCCGCAGGCGACGCGCAGATGGCGGTAGGTGTCGGCCGAGGGCGTGGCGTGCAGCGTCGTGTAACTCATGTCACCCATTCAACCATCACCTGCACTCATACCTGCAGCGCCCTCCGACATGGCCCCTGCGGGCTGGCCCCGGGGCCACCGTGTCGGGTGCGCTGCAACAATCCAGGTCTGGCCACGCCCTCCCACGCATGAAGTCCACCTCCCTTGTTGCCGCCGTCCTGGCCCTGCTGCTCAGCGCCTGCGCCAGCGTGCCCTCGCCGGTCCCCACGCCCGCCCCTGTCATGGCCGCAGGCCCTGCCGCCGCAGTGCGCGCACCCAACATCGACCGCAGCTACACCTCGCAGAATCAGGACAGCCGCGCTCTCTACATCGTGCTGCACTACACCGTGCTGGACTGGGAGAAATCGCTGAAGGTGCTGACGACCGGTGGCCAGGTGTCGGCCCACTACCTGGTGCGCGACAACCCGGTGGCCAGCTACGCCCTGGTCGACGAGAACCGCCGCTCCTGGCATGCCGGCGCGAGCTTCTGGGCCGGCAACACCAACCTGAACTCGGCCTCCATCGGCATCGAGATCGTCAACGCCGGCTATGTGGACGGCCCCGGTGGCCGCGTCTACGCGCCCTTCCCGCAGGCCCAGGTGGACGAAGTCATCGCCCTGGTGCGCGACATCCAGAAGCGCCATAACGTCAAGCCAGAGCGCATCATCGGCCACGCCGACATCGCGCCCGGGCGCAAGCAGGACCCCGGCCCGCAGTTCCCCTGGAAGCAGCTGGCCGACGCCGGGCTGATCCCTTGGCCCGATGGCCCGCTGGTGATGGTGAAGACGCTGGAGCATGAGGTTGCGCCGCGCGACGTGGCCTGGCTGCAGGAGCGGCTGGCGCGCATCGGCTACAACGTGTCGCGCTCGGGGCAGCTGGACGTGATGACCAAGGAGGTCATTGCCACCTTCCAGATGAAGTACCGGCCACGCGACATCTCCGGCACGCTGGATGCCGAGACGGCCGCGCTGATCGAGGTGGCGTCCACGCCCAGCGCGATGCGCGTGGCAGGTGCGACCGACACCGAGACGCGACCGTACACGTCGCGCTGGTAATGCTCGCCTTCCTGCTCAAACGCCTCGCCACGCTGGTGCCGACATTGATCRGCATCACCATCGTCGCCTTCGGGCTGATCCGCCTCGTGCCCGGTGACCCCATCGAGGTCATGATGGGCGAGCGCCGCCTGGACCCCGAGACGCATGCAGCTCTGGTCAAGCGCATGGGGCTGGACCAGCCGCTGCCGGTGCAGTATCTGGACTACGTGGGCAAGCTCATGAGAGGCGACCTGGGCCAGAGCCTGGTCAGCCGCGAGCCGGTCAGCAAAGAGTTCGCGGCGCTGTTCCCGGCCACCGTCGAGCTGGCCACTGCGGCGCTGATCTTCGCGGTCGGCTTCGGCCTGCTGCTGGGCGTCAGCGCGGGCCTCAAGCGCGGCTCGCTGCTGGATCAGGGCGTCATGGGCATGGCCACGGTGGGCTATTCAATGCCGGTGTTCTGGTGGGGCCTGATCCTCATCATGTTCTTCTCCGTCAACCTCGGCTGGACGCCGGTGTCGGGCCGCATCGGCATCGAGTTCGATCCCGAGCGCGTGACCGGTTTCATGCTGATCGACTCCTGGCTCAGCAACGAGGAAGGCTCCTTCAAGTCGGCGCTGATGCACATGATCCTGCCGGCCCTGGTGCTGGGCACCAGCACGCTGGCGGTGGTGGCGCGCATGACGCGCTCGTCCATGCTCGAGGTGCTGCGCGAGGACTATGTGCGCACGGCGCGCGCCAAGGGCCTGTCGCCCACCCGCGTCGTCGTCGTGCATGCGCTGCGCAATGCGCTGATCCCGGTGCTGACGRTGGTCGGCCTGCAGACCGGCAGTCTGCTCGCCGGCGCCGTGCTGACCGAAACCATCTTCTCGTGGCCCGGCATCGGCAAATGGCTGATCGACTCCATCGGGCGGCGCGACTATCCCGTCGTGCAGGCCGGCATCCTGATCTCGGCCCTGACCTTCATCGGCGTGAACCTCATCGTGGATGTGTTGTATGGCGTCGTGAATCCGCGGATTCGGGGTGGGGGGCATTGAGGCAATCATGACAAGGGCGCTGCGTTCCGTGTCTGAGGTTTGGGCCACTCTTGGCTTCGGCTGCTTGCTCGCCGCCGCCATGGGAGGCGGGCTGCTGGCATGGCAGCTGGCGGCCTTGGATGGGCAACCTATCGAGCGCTCGAGCGGATTCGTTGCTGTCATGCAGCCTGAAAACAAGGGCTACGTTCTTCAAACCGCGGGCCGCGGTCGAATCAGCTGCACACGCGATTTCTGCGGATATCCCAGCGCAGGCGCCGACCTGGGCATCACCCGCACCTACTACATGGCCGGTGGCCGTTTGATTGGCGTGGAGCGGGACGGGCAACTCATTGATCTGCGCGACGAATGGCGCGCGAGGTGGCGCGCCAGCTTGTGGATACCAGAGGGTGCGGCAGCGCTGGCGGTTCCGTGTTTCTGGGCAGCAATCAGATCGCGAAAAGGCACGCCGCCTGAATCGTCAAGGACTTCCGCTTGAATTCGACTTCCGTCATTGCCATCGAGCCGCCCGGCCCGCTGCGCGAGTTCTGGCTCGGCTTTGCCGCCAACCGTGGCGCCCTGATTGCCCTCATCGTCTTCGCGCTGATCGCCGTTGCCTCCCTGCTCGCGCCGCTGATCGCGCCGCACGACCCCATCGAGCAATACCGCGATTTCATGTTGACGCCGCCCATCTGGGCCGAGGGCGGCAACTCGCGCTTCCTGCTGGGCACCGACGAACTGGGCCGCGACATGCTGAGCCGGTTGCTGCATGGCGGGCGGGTGTCGCTGGGCATCGGCCTGGCGGCCGTTGTCATGTCACTCATGCCCGGCGTGCTGCTGGGCCTGCTGGCGGCCTTCTTCCAGCGCTGGCTGTCGCCCGCCATCATGCGCGTGATGGACATCGTGCTGGCCCTGCCGGCCCTGCTGCTGGCCATCTGCGTCATCACCATCCTCGGCCCCGGCCTGGTCAACACCGTCATCGCCATCGCCATCGGTGCGCTGCCAGGCTATGTGCGGCTGACGCGCGCCGCCGCCCTGGGCGAGATCGGCCGCGACTATGTGACGGCCAGCCGCGTGGCGGGCGCCCACGTGTGGCGGCTGATGTTCATCACCKTGCTGCCCAACTGCATGGCGCCGCTGATCGTCAACGCGACGCTGTCGTTTTCATCGGCCATCCTGGAGACAGCGGGCCTCGGCTTCCTGGGCCTGGGCGTGCAGGCGCCAACGCCCGAGTGGGGCACCATGCTGTCGTCCGCGCGGGACTACATTACCCGCGCGCCTTGGGTCGTCACGCTGCCGGGCCTGACCATCCTTGTGTCGGTGCTGGCCATCAACCTGATGGGCGACGGCCTGCGCGATGCGCTGGACCCGAAGTTGAAGAAGGTGGCCTGATGCCTTTGCTGAACATCAGGAACCTCAAGGTCCAATTCGGCAACTTCCCCGCCGTCGACGGCGTGGACCTGACGCTGGACGCGGGCGAGCTGCTGGGCATCGTCGGCGAATCGGGCTCGGGCAAGTCGGTCACGATGCTGGCGCTGATGGGGCTCATCGACGCACCGGGCAAGGTCACGGCGGACGCGCTGGAATTCCAGGGTCGCGACCTGCTGAAGCTCAATGCCGCCGAGCGCCGCGCGCTGATCGGCCGCGACGTGGCCATGGTGTTCCAGGACGCGCTGAGCAGCCTCAACCCCAGCTACACCGTCGGCGCGCAGATCGCCGAGGTGCTGAAGGCGCATCTGGGCCTGCGCGGCGCGGCCGCGAAGCAGCGCGTCGTTGAGCTGCTGGAGCTGGTCGAGATCCCCGACGCGGCCAGCCGCGCCAGCGCCTACCCGCACCAGCTCTCCGGCGGCATGAACCAGCGCGTGATGATCGCGATGGCGATTGCCTGCGGCCCCAAGCTGCTGATCGCCGACGAGCCGACCACCGCGCTAGACGTGACCATCCAGGCCCAGATCATGGCCCTGCTCTTGAAGCTGCAGCGCGAGCAGGGCATGGGCCTGATCATGATCACCCACGACCTAGCCATCGTCGCCGAAATGGCCCAGCGGATTGCCGTCATGTATGCCGGCCAGATCGTCGAGACCGGGCCGGTGCCAGAACTGTTCGACGCGCCGCGCCACCCGTATACGAATGCGCTGCTCGCCGCCATTCCCGAGCACAACAAGGGCGCCACGCGCCTGTCGGCCCTGCCCGGTATCGTGCCCGGCGCGCTGGACCAGCCCAAGGGCTGCCTGCTGTCGCCGCGCTGCCCGCGCGTGCAGCCGCGCTGCGTGGCCGAGCGGCCGGCGCTGGAGAACGGTGTGCGCTGCTTCTTCCCCGTCGAGGAGCACGCCCATGTCTGAGCTCCTCCTCGAAGCGACCGACCTCGCCCGGCACTACAGCGTCAGCCGCGGCCTCTTTAGCCCCAAGGCCACGGTGAAGGCGCTCAACGGCGTCAGCTTCACCCTCGCGCCGAAGAAGACGCTGGCCGTCGTCGGCGAATCGGGCTGCGGCAAGAGCACGCTGGCGCGCCAGCTGACGCTGATCGAGCAGCCGACGCGCGGCGCCTTGAAGATCAGCGGCACCGATGCCGCGACGGCCGACAAGGCCACGCTGAAGTCGTTGCGGCGCCAAGTGCAGATGGTGTTCCAGAACCCGTTCGCGTCGCTGAACCCGCGCAAGACCGTCGAGACCACGCTGGCCGAACCGCTGCTGATCAACACGCCGATGACGGCACTGGAGCGGCGCGAGCGCGTGGCGGCGCTGGCGGCCAAGGTGGGCCTGCGGCCCGAGCACCTGCGCCGCTACCCACACATGTTCTCGGGCGGCCAGCGCCAGCGCATCGCGATTGCGCGGGCCATGATCCTGAATCCC
>NZ_JBFUMO010000030.1:0-23744 GCF_054049355.1 Roseateles sp. P5_E11
TGGCCGTCTGGACGGTCGAGGCCCGCGAGCGCGACGAGCTGCTGATGCACGAGGACAGCGGCGCCACGCGCTCCTGGTTCAAGGCCGAGGCGGGTGCGATGGGTACGACGCTGTGGTTCGGTTCGGCCGTCGTGCCGCGCCGCCGCGAGCCTGGCGGCGAGCCGCGCTTCGGCCGGGTCTTCCACGCGCTGTTGGGCTTTCACCGCTGGTATTCGCGGGCCTTGCTCAAGGCGGCCGCTCGACGGCTTGGTTAGCGTTCGGTGCCCGGGCCGGTGAGCTTCTCGGTGACGACCTGCCCGGTCGCCATCTCCTCGATCCAGACTTCGCAGCGGTCGGCGGCAATGCGGCCGGCAACGGTGTAGCGCTTGCCGTCCTGCGGCGAGAAGCTCACCTCGCCCACCGTGCGGCAATTCGGGTTCGACATCGCGAGCATCGGCGAGGCGTACTGGGTCGCAGCCTGCAGCCGCACGCGGGACGCGTGCAACGGCAACTCGTTGGTCAGTGACACGGGCGTGACGGTCATGCCGCTGCCCTGACCCGCCCGCGTGCTGGCCATGCTGCTGCTGGACAGACGCCGGTCGTCGACCTGCGTCATCTCGAAGACGTGCAACTGCTGGGGGCTGATGGCCACGACCTTGTCGGCGACATTGGCCGTGGCGCCGCTGTAGTCCGGCGGCGTGGCGGCTTCGAAGGCAGTGAAGCTCTTGAAGCTGGTGCAGCCGGACAGCAACAGCGCCGTGGCCGCCATGGAGACGATGCTTTTCATGCGGTGGGCAGCTTACCGTGCCACCGCCGCCCGCATCGAGCGGGCCACGTAAAGCAGGGCCGCCACCGTCAGCGCGATGCCGACGAGCACGCCCGGCATCACCTGGCCCCAGCGCAGCGCCTCGCCCTTGAGCACGGCCATCATCAGCGTGTTCTGTGCAAGACCTGGCACCCAGTAGTACCAGGCCGCCTCGCCACCCGGGTTGAGCAGGCTGACCATGGGCATCAAGGTGACGGCGGTGATGACCAGCGTGCTGCCCGCCTGGGCCTCCTTGAAGGTCTTGGAGCGGATGGCCAGCGCCATCAGCAGGGCGGACAGGCCCGCCGCAAGCGGGATCTGGATCAGCCAGAAGGCCAGCACCTCGGGCCCGCCAAAGCTGAACTGGGCCTGCAGCACGTCGCTCTTGAGCAGCCACTGCGCCGGCACGAAGCTCAAGGAGGACAGCAGCGCGACGGCCATGCCCAGCAGCGCGACGGCGCCCCACTTGCCGGCCACGATGGCGCCGTGCGGAGCTGGGTTCATCAGCAGCGGTTCCAGCGAGCCGCGCTCGCGCTCACCTGCCGTGCTGTCCAGTGCTGCGGTCAACGCGCCGTAGAGCACGGCCATCAGGATGAACATTGGGATGATGCCGGTCAGCCGCGCCGCGCGGGCCTGGGCGCTGGCGAGGTCACGCTCCTGCACGTCCGTGGCTTCGAGCAGTTCGGTGGACACGCCGCGCATCGCCAGGTTGAGCATGGCACGCTCGCGGTTGAAGCCCCAGAGCAGGCTTTTGATGGCGCCTACGCCCGCCTCGGCCCGCTGGTTGGCGCTGTCGCTGACGACCTCCACCGTCGGCGCCTCGCCGGCCAGCAGCTTGGCCTCGAAGTCCTTGGGCACGACGAGCACCGGCTCCAGCAGCGTGGTGGCGCGCAGCCGGGCCTCGTAGTCCTCGGGCGCGGCCTTGAGCGTGTAGGTCTGGCGCTCGATGAAGTTCTTCAGCGTCGGCGCGGTGTCGATGCCGACGGCCAGCACCTCGCGCTTCTCGGCGCGCTCCTCGAGCGAGGCGATCAGGCCCGACAGCGCCATCAGCAGCAGCGGCCCCATTAGCACCGCGGGGACAGCCAGGCGCAGCAGCGTGCGTCGGTCGCGCAGCGCGTCGCTGAGCTCCTTGATGAAAACGATCAGGGCTTGTTTCACGCGGCCACCTCTTCAGGAAATGCGAGCTTGACGAAGGCGTCTTCGAAACGCGATTCGCCGGCCAGTTCCAGCAGCTCCGGCACGCTGCCGCGGGCGACGCTGCGTCCCTTGGACACGACGACGACCTCGTCGCAGAGGTGTTCCACCTCCTGCATGATGTGGGTCGAGAAGACGATGCACTTGGCGCCGCCTTCGGGGCTGCGCAGCCAGCGCAGGGCCTCGCGCAGGGCGCGCGTGGCCAGCACGTCCAGGCCGTTGGTGGGCTCGTCGAGCACGATGTTGGCGGGGTCGTGCACCAGCGCGCGGGCCAGCGCTGTCTTCATGCGCTCGCCCTGGCTGAAGCCGTCGGCGCGGCGGTCCAGGATGTCGCCCATGTCGAGCAGCTTCGCGAGGTCCTCGGCACGCGCGTTCGCGGCATCGGGGCTCATGCCCTGCAGCCGGCCGAAGTAGACGATGTTCTCGCGCGCCGACAGGCGGGGGTAGAGGCCGTGCGCATCGCCGAGGATGCCCATGCGCGACAACGCCTTCAGCGGCGCGTCCTTCACGGCGATGCCGTCGACGCTGATGGCGCCCGCATCTGGCGGGAACAAGCCGGCCAGCATGCGCAGCGTCGTCGTCTTGCCCGCGCCATTGGCGCCCAGCAGGCCGGTGATGCGGCCGTTGGCGGCCTTGACGCTGACGCCCTGCACCGCATGCACGACGCGTTTGCCGTCCTTGGAGTTTCGGCGCTTGAAGAGCCTGCCACCGCTCTGGGCGATGAACTGCTTGTGAACGTCCTGGATGTCGATCATTGGGCCGCCCCTCCGTGGACGGGCGGAGCGGGCTGAACGGGCTGGAAGGCGACAGGGCGTGGGATGCGGGTGGCGCAGGCGGCGTCCTGGGGCAGGGCGGCCGCGTCCTGCTTGGCGTCGATGAAGCGGAACATCAGGTCACGCATGCAGCCCACGGCCATGACGCCGTGGCCCGCCTCGGCGACCACAACGTGCTGCACGCGCTCCGGATGGCCAGCTCCCAGGGCCTTGGCGACATGCTCGCCGTGGCGTGGCGGCGTGGCCGGGTCGGCGCCGCCGCTCAGCACAAGGACCGGGCTGGGCGCGGGTGGGATCTTGTAGAAGTCGGCCGCCACGTCGCCGCGCGGCCAGGTCTTGCAGATGCGGGCATACATCTCGGCATCGACGGTGCGGAAGTCCGCGCCCGGCGCGTCCTTGGCCTCGGCGATGCGGGGCGCGTCCTCCGCACACATGACCGAGAAGTGCATGCCCATGGCCAGGCGCATCGAGGGGCTGGAGCCGAAGGCCGTCGTCAGGCCGAAGAGGGAGGCGAAGTTGCCGTCGCTAGCCGCTGTGTGGATGGCGGCGGGCAAGGCGGCCGCCAGGGCTGGCTGGTAGAGCGGTCCGCGCACGGAACGCATCACCAGGTCGCGGTCCACGGTGAAGCGCTCGGGCACGCCGGTCAGCGGTTGCTGCACATTGACCTGGCGCGGCAGCGAGGCCAGCAGCTTCTGCCAGTCGGCGCGCAGCTCGGGGTGGGTCTTGGCGTGGGCCTCGAAGAGCTTGTCCAGCGCCGCCTGGCCATCGGTCGAGAAACTGGCCGGCAGGATCATGTCCGGCGGCGCGACGCCGTCGATGACGGTGCGGCGGACCTTGGCGGGGAACAGGCGCAGGTACTCCACCGCGGCGCGCGTGCCGTAGCTGGCGCCGACGAGGTTCCACTGCGGCACCCCCAGCTGCTCGCGCACGGCGTCCATGTCCTGCATGGCGATGGTCGTCGTGAAGAAGCGCAGGCCGCCGTTTTGGCCATAGGGCAGCTTCTCCAGCCCGGCGCGGCATTCGTCGATGCGGCGCATCTGGGCGCTGGGCTCGAGCTGCTCGGCGACGGAGAGCTTGCTGTCGTCGGGGCAGTCCAGCGGCGCCGATTGGCCGGTGCCGCGCTGGTCGATGAAAACCAGGTCGCGGCGGTTGTTCAGCCTGGACAGGCGCGGCAGCACGCGCGCGGCCACCTTGATCGCGCTCTGGCCAGGCCCGCCGGCCAGCAGCAGCACCGCGTCGGGCTGCTTGTTGCGCGCCAGCGCCGGAACCACGAGGTAGTGGATGTCGACCTTCACGCCGTCCGGCCGGGCTGGGTCCAGCGGGCGCTGCAGGCTGCCGCATTGGAGCTCGTTGGGGATGCCGTCGATGCGGCAGGGCTTGAGCGGCCCCGCGGCCGCCACCGTGCACAGGCCGGCCATCGTCAGCAGGGCCAGCAGGCGTCCTCGCCAATCACGCATGCCAATCTCTTCTTGTCGTTGCAGTGGCGAGCAGTATCCGGCCCGGGCGGCGGCGTGGGGCAATGGGCCGGGATGAGTGGCGGTAGCAGCCGCGCGAGCGGCGGGAAAGCGCGCGTGGGTGGCTTCAGCCCCGGCCCACGCTGGCGACAACAAGGCGCGCCAGGGCCGCCGTCGCATCGACGACCGGCAGGCCGCAGGCTGCGGCGCCCAGCACGATGGGGATCTCCGTGCAGGCCAGCACGAGGACGGCCGCGCCGCGCTGGCGCAATGCGCGAGCCGCGTCGGCCAGCAGGGCCTGGCCGTCCTGCAGCCGGCCGGCCTTGACGGCCTCGATGCCGGGCATGACGCGCTCCAGCATTTCGGCGGCGGTCGGCAGCAGCCACTGCACCGGTGGCGCGTCGGCCAGGCGGCGGTTGATATACAGGCCCGAGGCGGTGGTCGCGTCGGTGGCCAGCAGGCCGATGCGGGCCTCGGGCCCGGCCAGGTCCAGCGCCTCGCGCAGCGCCGCGTCGACGAGGTGGAGCATGGGCCGCTGCAGCTGGGCCTGGACCTCGTCGAACCACAGATGGGCGGTGTTGCAGGGCATGACGATGAGGTCGGCGCCGGCCGACGTCAGCCGCCGGCCGCTGGCGACGATGGCCTCCAGCGGCGAGTCGCCCGCGCCCCGGAAGGCGGCGGTGCGGTCCGGAATCTGCGGCAGGCAGCTGACGATCATCGGCACGTGGTCCTGATCGCGCGCGGCCGATGTGGCGTCAAGCACCTTGCGCATGAAGTCGACCGTGGCCAGCGGGCCCATGCCGCCCAGCACGCCGATGACGTTCATGTCAGTTGTCCATTCCGCGGTCGTGGCACCCGCGACGCATGAAGGATTCTTCGGGCCGAGCGCCGGGCCGCCCCAAGCCGGCCCGGTGGGCGATGTGCTTGCGGCTCGACGCCGCAAGCATCGCCGTCCCCCTGGGGGACCGACTGGGCTTGCCCGCGTTCAGCGCGGCAAGACTGGGCGAGGGGCGTACTTTCACTTCAGACGGCCGGCTTGTCGGACAGCTGCTTGAGGTTGTCGCGCAGCTCCGGGCTCATCGGCGCGTTCAGGTTGATGCCGCGCGGCGCGATGGGCGACTGGAACCACTTCTTGTACAGCGCCTCGAACTCGCCGCTCTTCATCAGCCCGGCCACGGTGTCGTCGACGAGCTTCTTGAAGGCCGGGTCGTCCTTGCGCAGCATGATGGCGTAGGGTTCGACCTGCAGCGCCTCGCCGACGATGGCCAGCGAGGCCGGGTCCTGGGCGCTGGCGCGCAGGCCGAACAGCAGGATGTCGTCCATGCCGAAGGCGTCCGCGCGGCCTTGCTGCATGAGCAGGGCCGATTCGGCATGGTCCTTGGCTCCCAGCAGCTCAAAGCCCAGGTCGCGCTCGACGTTGAACCTGCGCAGCACCTGGACGTTGGTGGTGCCCGAGGTCGAGACGACCTTGCGTCCCTTCAGGTCAGCGAAACCCTGCACCGATGAGCCGGCCTTCACGAGCAGCCGTGTGCCGGTGTAGAAGTAGTTGATCGAGAACGCGACCTGCTTGTTGCGCGCGCTGTTGTTGGTCGTCGAGCCACACTCGATGTCGATAGTGCCGTTGGTCAGCAGCGGGATGCGGTTCTGCGAGGTCACGGCCTGCGCGGCCACCTTCAGGTCGGCGCGGCCGGTGGCCTTCTTCACCTGCTCGACGACCTTGGCGCAGATCTCCCAGCCAAAGCCGGTGGGCCTGGCGTCTTCGCCGAGGTAGGAGAAGGGAATGGACGACTCGCGGTAGGCCAGCGTGATCGTGCCCGAGGCCTTCACCTTGTCGAGCGTGCCGGGTTCGGCGTGGGCGCACAGGCCTGTCAGGCACGTCAGGCCGGCGAGGGTGGCGGCAGCGGCGGAATGCTTCATGAAGTCCTCCATGGCGGGGCGTTGATCGATGGGCTGGATGCTAGGAAAACCGGCCCCGGCCGTGCATCGCGTTTGACCGCCATCTCATCAGCTGACCTAATGAAGCCCGCCATGAGGATCAAGCACGTCGAAACTTTCCACGCCGTCATGCTGACCGGCAGCGTCGGCGCCGCCGCCAAGCTGCTGCACGTGACCCAGCCCGCCGTCACGCAGACGCTGCAGCACGCAGAGCTGCAGCTTGGCTACGCGCTGTTCACGCGCCAGAAGCGCCGCCTGGTGCCCACGCGTGAAGCCCAGGCCCTCTACCCCGAGGTGCAGGCGCTGATGCTGCAGCTGGAGTCGCTGCGCCGCATGGCCTCGGCGCTGCGGCAGGACCAGGACCACCCTTTGCGCATCCTCATCGTGCCGTCGCTCGCGGTGCGTGCGCTGCCGGACGCACTGCGCATCTTCCGCAAGGCGCATGCGGGCATGCCGGTGTCGGTGCGCACGCTGCACTCCAACGACATCGCCCGCGCGATGGCGCTGCAGGAGGGCGATGTCGGCATCGTCTACGGCAAGCTGCCGCATCCGGCGTTGCAGGACGAATTCGTCGCGGCGGGGCGGTTGGTCTGCGTGTCCGCGCGCAAGACGCCGGCCGACAAGCGCACGACGGTGACGATGCAGGAGGTGCTGCGCGAGCCCTTCATCCGCATCGACGAGCGCGACCCGCTGGGCGCCGTGCTGGCCGATCACTGGTCACGCCTGGGCCTGGTCGCCAAGGCCGGCATGACGGTGCAGACGCACCATATCGCCATGGTCATGGCCGAGCAGGGCTTCGGTCCCGCCATCATCGACTCCTTCACTGCCCAGGCCGCCACGGGCGAGGGCCTGCACGTGCGCACCCTGCTGCCCGAAGTGCCGGTGGAGGTGCACGCCGTGCAGCCACAGGGCGTGCGCTCGCCGCGCGCCGTGGCGGACTTCATCGCCGCCTTTCGCACGGTCATCACGGCCTGACGCGGCCGTGGCGGCGTATGCTGGGCCGCAATCCCTCAGCCCGCCGGAACGCCAGCCATGACCCTCTGCCCGATCGCTGCCGTAGTCGGCTGCGCCAAGTGCCCGGCCTTCCGGGTCTGCCCACTCAAGACGGTCATCGGCGATGTGGCCAAGACGCCGCCCCCGCCGGCCAAGGCGCGCAAAAAATGATGCCTGAAGTCGCGGGCATGGCTTAGATTCCCATCCCACGACGGCGACCGTGCCGCAACGAAAGGCTGAGCGTGCAGACACTCGACGAGATGCGTGACCGTTGCCTGCTGACTGCCGAGCAGCATGCGGAGATCGGTGCCTGGGTCAGCCAGGCGCGCACCCCCGAGGCCATCCTGGCCATGCCCGAAGGGCTGTGGCGCACGCTGGAACTGGCCAGCGTGCTGATGGACGTGGACGCCGACCTGCGACGCGACCCGCTGCTGTCCGATTCCTAGCGGTCAGGCCTTGCTGGTTGGCTTCATCAGCCCCTGGCAGGCCGACCTGGCCTTGGCATCGGCGGCATCCAGCTTGCCGCAGACGCCGTCGAGCTGGGCCTTGAGCCGGCCCACGGCGGCGGCTTGCGCCGGGCTCTGATTCCACGCGCCCAGCAGGGTCGCCACCTTTTTCAATGAACGCTCGCTGCGTTCGTAGAAGGCGCCGGGGTCCTTGTCTGCCTCGGTAAAGAGCTGGGCCGCCGCCTTCTCGATGCGCGGCGTGTCCTCGGGCGACAGCTCGACCAGCGCGCCGAGGTAGGTCGTGCCCCATTGCAGGCGCGTGGCCGGCCCCTCGCTCTTGTTGAAGGCCTCCTCGTACCAGCGCAGCGCGTCGGCCTTGCGGCCCTGTTTCTTCGCGTTGCCGCCGAGCTGGCTCATCAGGTAGTAGGGCGAGTGGCTGCGCGCCAGGGCTGACTTCAGCAGCTCGTCACTCTCCTTCCACAGGCCGGCGCGGCCGAGCAGGTGGGCGGCCTCGGTGACGACGGCCTGGCGCTCGTAGCCGTCGGTGATCTCGCGATTGGCTCGGCTGGCCTGTTCGCGCGCCTCGGCCAGCAGCGCGGCGGGGATGTTCTTCGGGTTCGGGTCGTCCTTGGGCGAGTCCAGCCGAGCCAGATCGATGCGGCCCTGCAGCGCGTTCAGCCGGTCGGCGCGGGACAACGTGGCGTCTTCGTTGAGGCGTTTCAGCGCCGCGTCGAACTCGGCGACCAGCGCATTGCGCGCCTCGCCGGGTTGCGGGGCGAGCGCCTTGACCAGGTCGGGCGCCTCGTTGGTCAGCACGTCCATGTGGGCACGGGATTGGGCTGCGTCCGCCAGCACGGCGCGCAGGCGTGGCAGCTGTGTGGGGTCGGCCGGCTTGCCCTCGGCCATCGCGCCGATGGACTTCAGCCACAGCCGCGTCGTCGTCTCGGCATCGGCGCCTTCGCTGGCCTTGGCCAATTGGGACAGCGTCGCCGGGCGCTGCGCCACCGGCAGCAGTTGCTGCTCGTCGGTCTCCCAGCCATAGAAGCCCAGCAGCCGCCATTCATTGGCCGACAGCTTCCTGCCCGTGGATTTTGAATTGAGGGCATCGGCCAGCACCGCCTTGACCGGGCGGCCGCTGGACAGGCCGAGCTGCAGCACCTTCATGACCTGGGCCGCATCGGCCTCGCCCGGCAGGCGGGTGATCTCGCTGCCGGCCGGGTTGAACAGGATCAGGGTCGGGTAGCCGCGCACCTTGAAGCGCGTGCCGAGCTTTTGCGCACCGGGCGCATCGCCGTCGATGCCCACGGCCACGAAGGCCTTGCTCTGCTCGATGAAGTCGGCGCGGTTGAACAGCGTCGCCTTGAGCTGGTTGCACGGCGGGCACCACTTGGCGCCCCAGTATAGCAGCACCGGCTTCTTCTCGGCCTTGGCCTGGACGAAGTAGCGGTCGATGTCGGCATCGGCCGCGGCGGCCTGCCAGGAGACGCCGGGTGCGGTGGCGGCGTGGGCGGGAGCGCAGCTCAGGGTCAGGGCCAGCGCAAGCGTCGAGAAGAGGGGTAGCAGCTTCATGGCAGGCGACGAGAAGGGGGTGGCGCAATTGTCCTAGGCTTTGCGACAGGCCATGCGCGTTCGCCGAATGGGCTTATGAGCTGGCCGCATCAGTCATGGCCAGCGCCGCTCAGGGCGACCCGAGCACGCGGCAGGCGAGGTCGGTGTCCATGTACTCGGTCACCTCCTTGAGCCGGCCTGCCTGCAGGCGGAACACCATGCAATAGTGGTTGTTGTAGGCCTCGCCCGCGTGGGTCTGCACCTCGCCCTGGCATTGCACGACGACATGGTCGCCCTCCGCGATGAAGCGCTGGGCGCGGCTGCGGTAGCGCGTCGCAAAGCGCTGGAACAGCGGCTGCAGCAACTGCCCGCGCACCACGTCGCGGCCGGCCCAGCAGCGCGACCAGGGCGAGACGCCGGCGATGGTCCAGCTGAAGTCCTCGTCCATGGCGGCAACGAAGGGGGCGCCGTCGCCATCGGCCAGGGCGGCGTAGATGGATTGCAGCAGGGCCTTGTTGGCGGTGGGGTTGTCGATGTCGGTCATGACTTGATTCCGGGGTTGAGGGGCTTGAGCGGATCACGCGCCGGGCGTTGGCCGGTGGCGATCCAGTCGTCGTAGAAATCCAGCTTCTGGTCCAGCGCGGTCAGGGCCTCCTGCCAGCGCGAGATCGTCGCCAGCACGTCGGCGCGGTGGGCGGCGAGCATGTCGCGGCGCGCCGCCAGGCTCTTGCGGCCCTGGGTGACCAACTCGGTGTAGCGGCGCATCTCGGCGATGGACATGCCGGTGGTGCGCAGCCTCTCCATCAATTCGAGCCAGGCGACGTGCTGCTCGCGGTAGCGCCGCCGGCCGCCGGCGTCCCGTGCCACGCCGGGCACCAGGCCCTGGGCCTCGTACCAGCGGATCGCGTGGACAGATTTGCCGCAGCGCGCCGCCAGGGCGCCAATCAGCAGCAGGGGCGGGTCGTCTCGGGCTGGCATTAGGGCCTGTTCACACTACGGCAATGGGTCGCGAAGGCCCGCCGCCAGGGGCCAATCAAGGCGCAGCGCGCCGCCCGCACTCGCGTGCGGGCCAGCGACGCAACGCCGAGTGGCCCCTGGCGACGGGCCTTCCCGAAGGGTTGTGACCAGAAAGCCCGCATGCTGTGTTGCAGRTCCTCGCTGGGTATGAACCCAGCTTGCGGTCTGCTGTCGTGCCTGCGACCTTTCTGGTCACAACGCGGCCCGTTGCCGTAGTGTGAACAGGCCCAGTGCCATTGGACGACCTAGAGTGCACTCGAAGTCAAGGACTCGTTTGATGAGCAGCAGCGACCGATTTGATCTCGCCCTCCAACGTTTGCGCGCGGCGGCCCGGCCCGAAGCGCTCGAAGCCATGGCCGGCTTCGGCCTGACCGGCGAGGGCCGCCTGGGCCTGGCCGTGCCGACGCTGCGCGCGCTGGCCCGCGAGTTCAAGCGCGACCACGGGCTGGCCCTGGCGCTGTGGGACACCGGCATCCCCGATGCCCAGATCCTGGCCGGCATGGTGGCCGAGCCGGCGAAGTTCACTCTGAAGCAGATGGACCATTGGGTCGCCGACATGCGCGCCTGGGATGTCTGCGACCAGGCCTGCACCAATGCCTTCGTCAAGAGTCCGCTGGCCTGGGATGCGATCCCGCGCTGGGCGGCGCGCGAGCCCGAGTTCGAGAAACGCGCCGGCTTCACGCTGCTGGCGGTGGCCGCGGTGCATCAGAAGCAGCGGCCGGATGCCGACTTCATCGCCCGCCTGCCGCTCATCGAAGCCGCGGCTGATGACGAACGCAACTTCGTCAAGAAGGCCGTCAACTGGGCGCTGCGGCAGATCGGAAAACGCAGCAAGGCGCTACGTGAGCCTGCGCTCACTGTGGCGGAACGGCTGTGCCAGCGTGATGAGAAATCGGCGCGCTGGATCGGCACCGACGCGTRCCGCGAGCTCAGCCGGGGCGCTGGCTAGCTGCCGAGCTGCTCTTCGATGGAGCGCGTCTTCTCGTTGGGCGTGTCGCCGCTGTGCAGCGTCGTCTTGCGCTCGATCAGCATCAACAGGCACTCCTCCTCGGCGACGGGGCAGTGCTCCACGCCGCGCGGCACGACGAACATCTGCCCGGCTTCCAGCGTCACGGGGCCGTTTCGCAACTCGATCCGCAGCCGGCCGCGCAGGATGTGGAAGAGCTCGTCCTCGTCGGGGTGGCGATGCCAGCCGAAGGTGCCCTGCACCTTGGCGACCTTGACGTAGTTGTCATCGAAGGCGCCGACGACGCGTGGCGACCAGAGCTCCGTCAGGCTGGCGGCGACGTCGATGGGGCTGATCGCAGCGATGGGGGCGGTGGCGGGCATGGCGGCTCCTGGTGGCGTTGGTGAGGGATAAATAGACTCTGACCCTAATTTGTGGATCAGCGGATGTCGTCGTAATTCCAGCCGGGCCCGTCGATCTGGCGCAGGCGCCGCTGGCGCGGCCGCCAGTCCGGCGAGCGCAGGCTTTCCGCGGGCGAGATGCCGTCGGCGTCGACGCCGGCCAGGTCCAGCAGCGTGGGCATCAGATCGGGGTGGCTGATCGGCGTTGTGCGGCGTGCCTGCAGCGGCAGCAGCGCCTCGGGCCAGCGGCGGCGGTAGGCGTCATTGGCCCAGAAGAACAGCGGCACGGTCGTGTCCGCCTTCGACGGGCCGGGCAGCGCATGCATGAAGCGCTGGCGCTCGTCGTCGAACAGGTTTTCGCCGTGGTCCGACGTGAACACCAGCAGGGCCGGCACCGGGTCGGCACGCAGCGCGGCCATGGTGCGCATCAGGAAACGGTCCAGCACGACCAGCGTGTTGTCGTAGGAATTGATGGTCTCGGCCTTGTGGCCCGGGCCCGGCCAGCCGTTGACGCCGGCGTCCGCCAGCGTGGGCGTGAAGCGCCGGGCCTGGGCGTCGTAGCGTTCTTCATAGGGGAAATGGCTGCCGATCATGTGCAGCACGATGAACTGGCGCGGCCCGGCCTGCCGCAGCAGGGCCTCGAACGGCGGCAGCAGCGCGGCGTCCATGCGCAGGTGGAAGTCGTAGTCGCCGCGAGCGAAGTCAGCCAGGTTGGCGTCGCTGATCAGGTCCGAGTTCTCCTGGTTCGACAGCCAGGCCGCGTGATACCCGGCCTCGCGCAGCGTGCGTACCAGGCTGGCTCGATCACGCTCGCCGAGCCGGCGGGCGACGATCCCGGGCACGGCGGAATCGGTCCAGTGCGCCGTCGAGGCGACGTCGCGAAACAACAGCAACTCGTCCCGCGCCGCCGACAGGCCGGGTGTCGTGTCGCGCCCGTAGCCGTAGACGCCCAGATGATCGGGTCGAACCGACTCGCCGATGACCAGCACGAGATGCAGCGCCTCCTCGGCCCAGCCGGGGCGGGCGCGTCCCTGCAGTGAGACGGTCGGCTTCTCCCGCCGGTCCTGCTCCAGCACGCGTTGCAGGCTGGATGCGAGGTTCAGCGGAAAGACCCGGTCGGCCGTGGTGCGCTCGAAGAACGTGGGCAGGCTCAGCTGCTGCGGCACGGCCTGCCGCATCACCAGCGACAGGCTGGCCACGCCGAGCAGGCCGGCCAGCCACCCCTTGCGGTGCGCCAGGTGCCAGCGCCGGTCGACGCGCCAGGCGAGCAGGGGGTAGGCCATGGCGATGGCCGCCCAGAGCCACACCCAGGCGCCGAACCCGCGCACCACCTCCAGGCTGCGCGTCGGTGCCGTGTGCAGCGCCGCCGCGACCAGGGCGTCGCCCGGGGGGCTGCCCTGGCTGAGGCAGAGGTAGACATAGGGCGGCAGCAGCAGCACCGCAGGCGTCCAGGCCAGCAAGGCCCAGCGCAGGCTGCCCAACAGGGTCGGCGCCAGCGCCAGCAGCCACAGGGACAGGCCCAGTGTGGCCAGGCGTTCGCGCAGGTCCAGCCCTTCGCTGCCCAGCGCGACGGCCAGGCCCGGGCTGCACAGCAGTGCCAGCAGCAGCGCCACCAGCCCGCGCTGAGCCGGGGACGGGGGAAACAGGCTTGGAGGGAGCGGCGCGGAACGAATCAAGGTGGTGGACATGTCACGGGCGCCGCGAGCTTAGCGTGCGGCCGTCTCCCCCTTTTGGGGGAGGCGGGGGGGAGAGACGGGGGATGCGTCAATGGCTTCTCCCCCTTCGCTCCACCCTCCGGGTGATGTCCGAAAAAAGGCCCGGCGCCGATGCTGACGGCATGGCGTTGAACACCACGCCGAACCTTCACAAACACGGAGCCGCCACCATGCAATTCTTCAGCTCGTCGCAGTCGCCCTGGTCCAACTCCAAGCTGCCCGTGGCCATGCCCGCGCGGTCGCGCGCCGGATTGCCAGGCGGCAAGCCGGAAATTTGCGGCTGGTACGACTCCAGCTTCGACCTGGCCACCGGCCTGGAAGTCTGCGAGCAGGACAACGACACGCTGTACCAGCTCTGGGAGCTCTCCCAGAACTGAAGCGAGCTAGAGCGAGCAGGCCAGCTTGGTGCCCTGCAGGATGGCTCGCTTGGCATCCAGCTCGCCGGCCTCCAGCGCGCCGCCGATCAGGTGCACATTGACGCCTGCGGCCTTCAAGGGCGCCTCCAGCTCGCGCAGCGGCTCCTGGCCGGCGCACAGCACGATGGTGTCCGCCTCGATCAGCTGGGCATCAGCCCGCTTCTCGCCATAGCTGACCCACAGGCCCTCGGGCGTGATCTGCTCGTAGTTGACGCTGGCCAGCATGTCGACGTTCTTCATCTTCAGCGCCGCACGGTGGATCCAGCCGGTCGTCTTGCCCAGGCCGGCGCCGGGCTTGCCGGCCTTGCGCTGCAGCAGCGTGATCTGGCGGGTGGGCGCCTCGGGAGCCGGCCGCAGCAGACCGGCACGCACCTGTTCCGGGTCGCCCACGCCCCAGTGGCGGCGCCAGGCCGCCGGGTCCAGCGTCAGCGAATGGCCGGCTTCCAGCAGGTATTCGGCCACGTCGAAGCCGATGCCGCCCGCGCCAACGATGGCCACGCGCCCGCCCACCGGCTTGCCGTGCCTCAGCACATCGATATAGCTCAGCACCTGGCCGCGCGCCTGGCCTTCGTCCTGGCCCTTGATGCGCGGGTTGCGCGCGCTCACGCCGGTGGCCAGCAGCACCTCTTCAAAGCCCTTCAGGTCTTCGGCCGAGGCCCGACAGTTCAGCTTCAGTTCGACGCCGGTGATCTCGATGCGGCGGCGGAAATAGCGCAGCGTCTCGCTGAACTCCTCCTTGCCCGGAATGCGCTTGGCCATGTTGAACTGGCCACCGATCTCTGCCGCCGCGTCGAACAGCGTCACCGCATGGCCGCGCTCGGCCAACGTCGTCGCCGCGGCCAGGCCTGCGGGGCCGGCGCCGACGACAGCAATGCGCTTCTTCGCGCCATTCACCGGCTTGATCACGATCTCCTGCTCATAGGCCGCCCGCGGGTTGACGAGGCAGGTCGAGATCTTCTGCGCGAAGGTGTGGTCCAGGCAGGCCTGGTTGCAGGCAATGCAGGTGTTGATCTCGTCCGCCCTGCCCTGGCGCGCCTTCTTGACGAACTCGGCATCGGCCAGGAAGGGCCGGGCCATCGACACCATGTCGGCGCTGCCGTCGGCCAGCACGCCCTCTGCCACCTCGGGCGTGTTGATGCGGTTGCTGGTGATCAGCGGCGTCGTGATGCCTTCCTCGCGCAGCTTGGCGCGAAGCTTTGCCGTCACCCACGCAAAGCCCGCGCGCGGCACGCTGGTGGCGATGGTCGGGATGCGCGCCTCGTGCCAGCCGATGCCSGTGTTGATGAGAGTGGCGCCGCCCTTGGCGACGAGCCGACCCAACTCCACCACCTCCTCCCAGCTGCTGCCGCCCGGCACCAGGTCCAGCATGGACAGGCGGTAGATGATGATGAAGTCCGGCCCGACGGCCTCGCGCATGCGCGCCAGGATCTCCAGCGGCAGCCGCATGCGGTTCTCGTAGCTGCCGCCCCAGTCGTCGGTGCGCTGGTTGGTGTGTTCCACCAGGAACTGGTTGATGAAGTAACCCTCGGAGCCCATCACCTCCACGCCGTCGTAGCCGGCCTCGCGGGCCAGCTTCGCGCAGCGGATGAAGGCACGGATCTGGCGCTCGATGCCACGCGAGCTGAGCTCACGTGGCGTGAACGGGCTGATCGGGCTCTGGATACGCGACGGCGCCACGCACAGCGGCGAATAACCATAGCGGCCGGTGTGCAGGATCTGCAGCGCGATCTTGCCGCCCTCGGCATGCACGGCGTCGGTGATGATCTTGTGGCGCCGCGCCGCGCCCGACGTTGCCAGCGTGCCCGCGAAGGGCTTGGCCCAGCCTTCGATATTGGGCGCGAAGCCGCCGGTGACGATCAGGCCCACCTCGCCACGGGCCCGTTCGGCGAAGAACACCGCCATGCGCTCGAAATGCTTGCGCCCATCCTCCAGCCCGGTGTGCATGCTGCCCATCAGCACGCGGTTCTTCAGCGTCGTGAAGCCGAGGTCCAGGGGCGCGAGGAGATGGGGATAGTTCATGGCGGCGGATGCTAACCAGCGACACCCCCCAAGAATTGGAGTGCTCTCCTCACCTCAGCACTGGGGCAGACCCTCCCCTCAGCAACAGTTCTTCACCCACCGCTAGATGGTGGAAATCGTGACATCCTCGGCTTGAGTTCTAATCGCGATCCGCGTTCTTGGCCGCACTCTTGTCGATGAGTGCCCGGCGGTTTGGTTTTTTCGGAGAGTTCTCGATGCGATTCACCCCCTGGGCCACCCGGCTGGTCCTGACGCTGAGCCTGTCGGCCACTGCTTTCCTGACCGCCTGCGGCGGCGGTGGCGGCGGCAGYAGCGATACGCAGGTCCGCCTGCTCAACGCCACGCGTTCCTACAGCGCACTGTCGTTGTCGGTCAACGATGTCAAGATCAATACCGGTGTGGCTTATGCGAGCGTGGGCGAGTACGCCAAGGTCGACACCGCCAACACCGCGACCAAGGTGCTGGCCGACCCCGTGGGTACCAGTGTGTCGGCCCTGACGCCCACGCTGACTTCGGGCACCAACTACACCTTCATCACCTACGGCTTCGCCGGCGCCATCCGCACGACGCTGCTGCAAGAGGCTGAGACGGCGCCCGCCGCCAGCAGCGCCAAGCTGCTGGTGCTGAACCTGGCCCCCGATGCCGGCGCGATGGACGTCTACGTGACGACTGCCACCGACGACATCAACTCCGCCACCGCGCTGACGACCAACCTGCAGGGCGGCGCCGGCAGCGGTTACATCACGCTCAACTCGGGCACCTTCCGCGTGCGCGTGACCGGCTACAACAAGCGCACCGACCTGCGCCTGGACATCCCGGCCGTCACGCTCGACTCGGCCAGCGTCAACACGCTGATCCTGACGGCCTCCGATGGCGGCGTGCTCGTCAATGGCATCACTGTGGTTCAGAAGGGCGCCGTCAAGAACTTCGCCAACACCCAGAGTCGCGTGCGCACTGTCGCCGCCCTCACCGCGGGTGGCACGGTGGGCTCGTCCCTCAACGGCCAGCAGATGTTCAGCAGCGCCATCAGCCCGCTGATCAGCGAATACGTGACGACCGCCTCGGGCGCCAGCACGCTGTCCACCCAGGTCAACGGCGCCCCGGTCAGCTTCACGGCCCCGACCCTGGCCGCCGGCAAGGACTACACCTTGCTGGTCTGGGGTGACGCCGCCGCGCCCAAGATGTCGGTGCTGGACGACGACAACCGCCTGCCCACCGTCAACGGCAACGTGAAGATCCGCCTGGTCAACGCCCTCGCCGCCCAGACCTCGGGCGTGTCTGTGAACGTCGACTTCAGCGCGATCGCGTCCAACGTGCTGCYCGGCACGGCCTCGGTGCCCAACAGCATCTCGTCGACGACGGCTTCGCAGGTGGACGTGACGGTGCCGACGACGTCCTCGTCGATCTACACCAACGCTGCGCTGGCCTTCCCCGCCAACAGCGTGTGGACCTTCTTCGCGGTGCCCACCACGACGACGCCCGGCACGGCGACCTCGCCGGTGCCCTTCATGAGCGCCCTGCCCAAGCGCGAGCGCCCGTAAGCTCTCCCCGTGCATAAAGCCCCCGCGGCCACCGGCCCCGGGGGCTTTTTACTTTTTGGCGCTTTCCGGCCCGCGCGAAGATGGCGCCATGTCCGCGCCGACCCGCCTTCACCTGCAGCGCCTGCGCCTGCTCTGGCGCAGCGCCGGCTGGCCCAGCCAGGACCTCGTCGAAGTCGAGCTGCTGGCCGCGGGCTGGGTCGAGCGCCTGCAGGAGCCAGGCGGCCGCGAGCGCCTGCGTGTGACCGACACAGGCGTCGCGCTGATCGCCGATTCACTGACCCGAAACCGCACCGCCCGCGACGCCCACGAGACCCTGGTCGAGCGCGTTGCCCTCGAGATGCAGCGTGCCGGCCGCATCGCCTGGCGCGGCCTCACGCTGCGCGCCGGGCTGCCCGGCGAAGAGGGCAAGACGCTCTGGGTCAACGCCATGCCCGACGTCTATTCCATCCGCCACAGTACGGTTGAGGACTACCTCGAACCCGCCATCCACGAGATCAAGGTCAGCCGCGCCGACCTGCTAGGCGAGCTGCGCCGCCCGGCCAAGTCCGCGGCCTACCAGGCCCTGTGCGGCCAGTGCTGGTTCGTCATCAAGGCGGGCATCGCGGTGCCCGAGGAGATCCCGCCCGACTACGGCGTGCTGATCGGCCATGGCAGCCACCTCGAGCTCGCGCGGCCGGCGCCCAAGCGCGCTTGCAAGCCCGACTTCGCGACCTGGATGGCGCTGGCGCGCGCGACGCCGCTGGCGCCACCGGAAGACCCCCAGTCCCACCTGGCTTGAGGCCTGCCCATCATCCCGCCAAGGGAGGGAGGCGCCCATGATGCGCGGATTGACGGAGGGGCTGGCCGTCCTGCGGGATGGCCGGTTGGGCGCTCGCCAGGAAAGCCCGCCCGGCGCGGCCCTCTACGGCCCACAATCCGCTTCATCCCCTACGGCCAGATGACCCGATGGCGACTGCCAAGAACACCGTCCCGACCGACGACAGCAGCGAGGCCCGCTTTGCAGCGCGGCCCGAGGTGCACATGGCCGATTGYGGGGCGCTCGCCGCGCGGATGGCGCTCAAGGAATGGTGTTCATGAGCGGCACCCTGCTCGACACGAACTGCCCGCGCTGCGGCGGCGGCTTCGAGTGCGGCGCGGCATCGGGCCCGGCCGGCCACTGCGCCTGCTTCGGCATCCGGCTGACCGAGAGATTGCGCACCCAGCTCATTGAGCAATACAGCGGCTGCCTGTGCCTGACCTGCCTGCGCGAGCTGATCGAGGCCGACGGGCGCCGTCACCCCGTGATCGGCTCGGCCAAGGCCTCGGGCTGACCGGCAGCGGCCACCTCGGCCAGATAGCCCGCCAGCCGGGCCGTGTCGCAATGCACCGTCAACGCGCTGACGCGCCCCCAGCGCAGCTCGAATTCATGCATGCCGCGGTTGCGGCCCTCGCGGCCGCCGGGCAGCTGGAAACGGTCGCGCCAGGCCACGACGGCCCGCGTGCGCCAGGGCCAGCCGCTGACCCAGACGCCGTCCACCTCGAAGCGCAAACCCGGCAGCAGGCGCTGCAGGCGTGAATACCAGCGCGTCGTCGCGGCCAGGTCACGGCGCTCGCCACCCAGCGCGTGGTTGCCGACCATGCTGTGGCAATGCTGCGCCGCGAACTGGCCCGGAATGCCCTCATAGCGCCCCGCGTTCAGCGCCGCAAAGGCCGCCAGCAGCTTGCGTTTGACGATGGCGTGGTACATGGCCGCTCTCCTTGTCAACCCGTCAGACCTGCATGATCTTGACGATGTAAAGATGATGGCAGTATCCCCCTTGATCTTGCTGGTGGCAAGATGCGGTGCATGACCAAGGCTGCGCCGACCCGACCGCCCTCCGGCAAAGACGAAACCAAGCCAGTGCGTGCGCCGCGGGCCGGGAAGGTCGCGGGCCAGCTCGCCGCCGACCGCCCGCCGCGCCCGCGTGCGAAAGCGGCTGGTGCCTATCACCACGGTGAGCTGCGCGAGGCGCTGCTGGACGCGGCCGAGGCCCTGCTGGCCCAGCGCGGCGCGGCGGCGCTGAGCCTGCGAGACGTCGCCCGCAGCGCCGGCGTCTCGCATGCGGCGCCCTATCACCACTTCGCCGGCCTGCCGGAGCTGCTGGCCATGCTGGCGGCGCGCAGCTTCGAGCAGCTGGGTGCGGCCATGCAGGCGGGCGTCAACGCCCACCCGGCCGATGCGCGCGAGCAGCTTTTGGCCATCGCCGCCGCCTATGTCGACTTTGCGCGGCGTCGGCCTGCGCGCTTTCGGCTGATGTTCGGCCCCGTGCTCGCGTCGCGCCGGCAGCACCCGGGCCTGGATCGCGCAGCCGAGGCGTCGTTCCGCGTGCTGCTGGACGCAGCCACCCGCTTCGACGCGTCGGCTGGCCCGCTGATCGCGCTGACGGGATGGAGCCTGGCCCATGGCCTGTCACATCTGAGCCTGGACGGGGCCTTCGCCGGCTTGCCTTTGCCCGGCCCGCTCCCGGAGCCGGTGGAACTGGTGAGACTGATGTGTGCAATGGTGTTAGCCCCTCGACCAGCCTCGCTGCGCTGAACGCGCGCGACCTGGTCGGTCCCCCGCGGGGACGGTGATGCTCGCGGCATTGAGCCGCGAGCACATCACCAAGCGGGCCGGCTCGGGAGCGGCCCAGCGCTCGGCCCGAACACGCCGTCGTTCGATGAGCGAGGCATGATCGGTCTCCCATGACCGCCCTCGACCGCCTCGCCCCACCCCTCTTCATCTTCATCTGGGCCACCGGCTACATCGTTGCCAAGCTGGCCGCGCCGTATGCCGACCCGCTGACCTTCCTGAGCTGGCGCTATGCCGGCGTGGTCGCGCTGATGCTGGGCCTGGCTTTTGCCGCGCGGGCGCCGTGGCCGTCGCGCCGCGACATGGCCCATCTGGCCATCGCCGGCCTGGGCATCCAGGCGCTTTACCTCGGCGGCGTCTGGGTCTCCATCCGCCAGGGCCTGCCGGCTGGCACGGCGGCGCTGATCGTCAACCTGCAGCCGGTGCTGGTGGCGGCGGCAGCGCCGCTGATCGGCGAGCGTGTGGCACCGCGGCAATGGGCGGGCGTGGCCCTGGGGCTGGCCGGCGTCGTCCTCGTCATCTGGCACAAGCTCAACCTGGGCACGAGCTACGGCCCGCCGCTGCTGCTGTGCCTGATGGCCCTGCTCGCCATCACCGGCGGCACGCTGTACCAAAAGCGCTTCGTGCCGCAGTTCGACCTGCGCACCGGCCAGGTCGTGCAGTTCGTGGCGGCTCTGGCCGTCACCTGRCCCCTGGCCTGGTGGCTGGAGCCGATGCGCATTGAATGGAACGCCCAGGTACTGGTCGCCATGGCCTGGAGCGTCCTCGTGCTCACGGCCGGTGGCATCAGCCTGATGTTCTACATGCTGCGCCATGGCCGCGTGACGGCGGTGTCAAGCACCATGTATCTGGTGCCCTCTGTCACCTCGGTGATGGCGTGGTTGCTGTTCGGCGAGACACTCGGCGCACAAGCCATCGCCGGCATGGGAGTGACGCTGCTCGGCGTCTATCTCGTCGTCGCGCAGAGGAAAACGGAGACGCCCGCATGACCCCCCGAGCACATCACAAGTTCTGGCCCGTCCGCGTGGCGCATGCCATCGAGCCGCCGGCCACGGCCCTGCCCGACAACCTGGCGGTCAGTGCGCGCCGCTTCCCGCATCGGCCGGCGCTGGTCTTCCTGGGCCAGACGACCACCTACGCCGAACTGGCTGCCCAGGTGGCACAGCTGGCGGCGTGGCTGGCCGAGCGGGGCATCAAGCGGGGTGACCGCGTGCTGGTGGGCCTGCAGAACTGCCCGCAGCTCGTCATCGCGCACTACGCCGTGCTGAGCGCGAACGCCGTCGTCGTGCCCGTCAACCCGATGAACAAGGCGGCGGAGATCAAGCATCTGATCGAGGACAGCGGCGCCGTGCTCGCCATCACCAGCGCCGACCTGAGCGCCGAGTGGCTGTCGGCCGGCATGGCGGCCCAGGATCTGCTCGTCACCCGACTGGCGGAGGTGCTGCCCGGCGGGCATTCCGATGGCGCTGGCCTGCCCACGGGTTGGGCCGACTGGCTCAACACCGACATCGCCCTGCCCGCCGGCACCACCGCCTGGGCCGACGCGCTCGCCTGCACCGCCGCGCCACCGGCCCTGGAAGTGGGCGCCGACGACCTCGCGCTGCTGCCCTACACCAGTGGCACGACGGGCCATCCCAAGGGCTGCATGCACAAGCATCGCAGCCTGCAGCACAACATCTTTGCCGGCGGCCTGTGGGCCAATGTCAGCCACGAGGACGTGGTGCTCGGCGTCGTGCCGATGTTCCACATCACCGGCATGGTCGTCATCATGCACGGCACGCTGGCGGCCGGCGCCTGTCTGGTGCTGATGCCCCGCTGGCAGCGCGAGTACGCCGCCCGCCTCATCAAGGAGCACCACGTCACGCGCTGGACCAACATCCCCACCATGGTCATCGACCTGCTGGCCAGCCCGCAGGTGGACAGCTTCGACCTGAGCAGCATGGTCACGATCGGCGGCGGCGGCGCGTCCATGCCGCAGGCCATTGCCGAGCGGCTGTGGCAGCGCTGGGGCCTGCGCTACATGGAAGGCTATGGCCTGACCGAGACCGCCGCGCCCAGCCACAGCAACCCCTACGACTCACCCAAGCAGCAATGCCTGGGCGTGCCCTACATCAGCTGCGACGCGCGCGTCGTCGACCCCGACACGCTCAAGGAGCTGCCGCCCGGTGAGGCCGGCGAAATCATCGTCCACGGCCCCATGGTCTTCGACGGCTACTGGCGCCGCCCCGACGCGACCGCGGCTGCCTTCATCGAGTTCGAGGGCAAGCGCTTCTTTCGCACCGGCGACATCGGCTATGCCGACGCCGATGGCTACTTCTTCATGACCGACCGGCTCAAGCGCATGATCAACGCGAGCGGCTTCAAGGTCTGGCCGAGCGAGGTCGAGAACCTGATGCACGCCCACCCGGGCATTGCCGAGGCCTGCATCATCTCGGCGCCCGACGCCTATCGCGGCGAGACCGTCAAGGCGGTGGTCGTCAAGCGCACCGGCCATGAGTCACTGACAGCCGACGAGCTGCGCGACTGGTGCCGCGCCAACATGGCCGCCTACAAGGTACCGGCCCTGATCGAGTTCATGGACAGCCTGCCCAAGAGCGGCGCCGGCAAGGTCATGTGGCGGGCGTTGCAGGAGCGCGAGAAGACGCGAGGGGGCTGATCGGCTCCGGCGGCAACCCTGCCCCCGGGCTTTTGTCTAGTGTTCGTGGCGGCGGCGCCTAGGCATTTCGCCCCATGAGCGTTGGCATGCCTTAGACCCAGACTGAACGGCATCKATCACCGCAAGAGGAAGCGATGCCCAAGCCGACCGCCAGCGCCATGGCAAACACGCGGCGTACCGTGCAGTCCTACGAAGCGTATGCGCGCCAGTACGACACGCTCGTCGACGCCGAGCGCCCGCCGCACATCCAGGAGGCGCTGCAGCGTCTGGTGCACTGCCTGCCGCCCGGCGGGTCGGTGCTGGAAATTGGCTCCGGCCCGGGGCGCGACGCGGACTTCGTCGAGGCGCTCGGCGCGGTCGTCCGGCGCAGCGACGCTGCGCAAGCCTTCCTGGACCTGATGGCGGAGCGCGGCAAGGCGGCCGACCTGTTGAATGTCATCACCGACGAGCTCGGCGGGCCCTATGACGGCGTGCTCGCCATGGGGGTGCTGATCTACGTCGACCGCGAGCAGATCGATGCCGTGCTGCGCAAGATCCACGCGGCCCTGAAGCCCGGCGGGGCTTTCCTGGTCGCGATGCGCGAGGGCGAAGGCGAGACGGACGGCGATTGGCACACCGTGTGCTGGACCGGCGAGGGCTTCGCCGCGCGGCTCGCCGCGGCCGGTCTGTCGGTCGCGTGGCGGGTCCGGAGCGTCGGCGGCGACGGCAACGACTGGGTCACTTTCCTGGCCAGGAGGGCGTCATGAGCCGGCGCGGCCTCGCCCTGTTCATCATGCTCAGCGTGCTCTGGGGCATGCCCTATCTGCTGATCAAGGTGGCCGTCGCGGAGGTGCCGGTGCCCTTCATCGTCTTTGCCCGCACGGCGCTGGGAGCGGCGGTGCTGCTGCCATTTGCGCTGCGCGGTGCCGGCTTCGCGGCGTTGCGAGCGCACTGGCGCCCCATCCTCGCCTTCGCGGCCGTCGAGATGATCGTTCCCCAGGGCTTGATCGTGCATGGCGAGCTGCACATCAGCAGTTCGATGGCCGGCTTGCTGGTGGCGGCCACACCCATCGTCACCGTGGCCTTGAATCGACTGCGCCGCGACCATGACTGCCTCGGCGCGGGCCGCCTCGCCGGCCTGCTGTGCGGGCTCGCGGGCGTTGCGGTGCTGGCGCTGCCGGCACTCGGTGGCGATCGGCTGTCCGTGCTCGAGGTGTTGCTCGCCGCCGCCTGCTATGCGGGCGGTTCGATGATCGCGGCGCGCTGGCTCGGCGAAGCGCCCGCGATCCCGATGACGACGGCCTGCCTTGCCATCACGGCGCTGGCCTATCTGGCCC
>NZ_JBFUMO010000031.1:0-23535 GCF_054049355.1 Roseateles sp. P5_E11
GGCTTCGCCATCGTCTGCGTGCTGACGGCCCTGCTGCTGGCCTGGTACTACTGGCGCTTCGACGCCGAGCAGTACGAGATCCTGACCATGCTGGTGTCGTCGGTGATGCCGCTGGGCATCCTGACGCTGGTGGTGCTGGGCGTCATCCTGTTCGGCATCACCACCGCCACCGAATCAGCCGCAGTGGGTGCGGCAGGTGCCTTCCTGATGGCCTGGCAGGCCGGCTCGCTGACTTTCAAGAAGACCCGTGAAGCGGTGTTCCTGACGGCCAAGACGACGGCCATGGTCTGCTGGCTCTTCGTCGGCTCGGCGTTGTTCTCGGCCGTGTTCGCGCTGCTGGGCGGGCAGGCGCTGGTGGAGCGCTGGGTGCTGTCGATGGACCTGACGCCGCTGCAGTTCATGCTGCTGTCGCAGGCCATCATCTTCGTGCTGGGCTGGCCGCTGGAGTGGACCGAGATCATCGTCATCTTCGTGCCCATCTTCCTGCCGCTGCTGGCGCACTTCCAGATCGACCCGATGCTGTGGGGCGTGCTGGTGTTCGTGAACCTGCAGGCCGCTTTCCTGAGCCCGCCGGTGGCCATGTCGGCCTTCTACCTGAAGGGGGTGAGCCCGCCGCATGTGACGCTGAACCAGATCTTCGCGGGCATGATGCCCTACATGCTCATCGTCATCCTGTGCATGGTGTTCATGTACGTGTGGCCGGAGATGACGCTGTGGCTGCCGGGCTACCTCTACGGGCGCTGACTAGGAAGACGCCGGCCATCACCAGCGTCGTGCCGAACACGATCCAGGCGTTCATCGGCTCGCCAAGGATGAAGACGCCCATCAGGATGGTGCTCATCGGCCCGACCATGCCGACCTGCGACGACAGCGGCGCGCCAATGCGGGCGATGGCCAGCATCACCATCAGCACCGGCGCCACCGTGCAGGCGGTGGCATTCAGCAGCGACAGCCACATCACCGGCTCGGGCACGATGAAGGCGGAGGCGGGCTTGAGCAACGCGAACTGTGTGATGCACAGCACGCAGGCCACGCTGCTGGCCAGGCCTGCCAACCGCATCGAGCCCAGGCGCTGCACGACCTTGCCGGACAGCGCCAGATAGACGGCATAGCTGACGGCACTGCCGAACACCAGGGCCGCCCCGAACGCCGTGTCGGTCCCCTGGAAGCTGAGTTCATGCGCGAACACCGCCACGACGCCGGCATAGCTGATGGCCAGCGCAATGACCTGCCGCGCCTGCAGCCGGTGGTGGAAGAAGACGACCGACAGCAGCAGCACCAGCGTCGGGTTGAGGTAGAGGATCAGCCGCTCCAGGCTGGCCGTGATGTAGGCCAGGCCGGCGAAGTCGAGGTAGCTCGCCAGGTAGTAGCCGGTGAAGCCGAGCACGCCGATGTCGCGCCAGTCGCGACGCGTCAGCACCGGCTTGCCGCGCCCGGCCCACCAGGCCAGCGCCACGAAGAAAGGCAGGGCCAGCAGCATGCGCCACATCAGCAGCGTGACCGCGTCGACGCCGTGGCGGTAGGCCAGCTTGACGATGATGGCCTTGCCCGAGAAGCCGATGGCGCCCAGCACCGCCAGCAGCAGGCCCAGCCACCTGCGGCGGTCAGCGGCGGGCTGGAGCGGCGGCGGGGTCGGCATCATCCTGGCGCATGGTGCGGCCCAGTCTAGGCCGGCGCCGCGCGACGACGGCACTTGACTGGTGAAGCCTCGCTTGCCCGGCAGCCTCAGCGCCCGCAGCGCCCCAGTTCGCGCGGCGGATTTTGCTGACGATAGAGCTCGGCCTGCTGGCGATGCAGCTGCTGCAGTTCGGCTGCGTAGCCGGGCTGCAGCAGAKAGTCCCGCACCTGCGCGGCGGCCGACACGCCCGGCGATTGCCGCGATATCTGCAGGTACAGCCCTGCCGCGCCGAGGCCACGCGGCAGCACGCGCACCTCCTGCTCGCAGCCCACGGCGCGCAACAGTTGCTCGCCCGATTCGCGCGCCGTGGCAACCGCATCCAGGCGGCCCAGCAGCAATTTGCGCAGGTTCAGCTCCTCGCTGAGCGCGTTGTCCACCAGGGCATGATGGGCAAGTTGCTGGTCCACCTCCGTTCCCAGGCTGACGCCCAGGCCCACGCCGATGCGAAGGCCGGCGAGATCGGTCCAGCCCTCAAAGCGCAGCGGGTTGTCCCGCCGCACGAAGAGTGCGCCCTCATTGCGTGCCAGCGCCGGCTCCACGACCACGGCGTACCCGCGCCGCTTGGGGGTGTCGAAGGCGCAGACCATCACGTCCACTTCGCCGCGCTCGACCAGGGCCTGGCAGCGGGACCAGGGCCCGACCGGTTCGACGGCAAGCGTCCATCCGGCGGCAGCGAAGGCGCGACGCGCGACCTCGACGCAGACGCCGTGCAGCCGGCCCTGCTGCTCCCAGCTCATCGGCTGGGCGGCCGGATGGGCACAGGCGCGCAGCTGCCGTTCCGCGCTGGCTGGTGACGCCAGCAGGGCGGACAGGCACAAGGCCAGCAGCAGGCGGGTGCGGGTCATGGGGAACTCCGAGCACGGGGTGCGGCTGGATCGTAGTGCGCCCCGAGGCCAACCCGCCTGCTCGTGTCAGCCGCGCACGACGGCCAGCATTTCGTGCACGTCGTGGCACATGACGGCAAGGTAGGCGGCCAGCACGAGGTAGTAGGTCGCGTATTCCCATTTCACGGCCGCGGGCACGGCGTAATAGGTCTGCGCCTCGGGGCTGTCGCTGCGATGCCGCCAGGCCTTGATGAGCTGGGGCCAGGCCAGCAGGGCCATCAGGATCAGCATCGGGCTGGGCCGCCAGAAGAACAGCGCCACGAGCATGGGCGCGCCGAGCAGCCAGATGCGCGGCGACAGCACGGCCGTGATGCGGCCGCCGTCGAAAGGCGAGATCGGGATCAGGTTGAACAGGTTCAGGAAGAAGCCGCTGTAGGACACGGCCAGCAGCCAGTCGGCGCCCCAGCTGCGCGCCATCAGATAGGTGACCGTGGCGCCGACCGTACCCAGCATCGGCCCGGCCAGGCCGACGAAAGCCTCGGTCTGCGCGTCATGCGGCATATCCTTCAACTCGACCCAGGCGCCGACGAAGGGGATGAAGGTCGGCGCGCCGACGTTCAGGCCCTTGTAGCGCGCCGCGATGAAGTGGCCCATCTCATGCACGAAGAGCAGCGCGATGAAGCCTGCCGCATAGCGCCAACCGTAGATCCAGGCGTAGACGACCAGCGAGATCAGCATGCTGCCGCCGGTGGTCAGCAGCTTGCCGAACTTGGCGCCCGTGAAGAGCAGCGCGAGGAGCTTGAACATCAGACCGTGGGCTTGTCGCGCTTGAAGAACTTCGTGATGGCTGCACCGCCACCAATCACCGCAATGAAGATGATCTTGGCGAACTTGGCGATGAAGGCGAACGCCACAGCCAGCAGGCCGAGCTTCTTGGCGCCAACGCCGACCACCAGCGCCGCCAGGCCGTACTCGGCGACATGGTCGGTGGAAGAGTCGAAGTCCTCGTAGCGCTTGCCCTTGTCGAACTCCAGCGCGCCGAGCAAGGCCTTGGCGTCGGGTTTCTGGTCCGGCAACTCCTTCAGGTCGGTGATGAAATTCAGGCTCAGATAGCCCTCGCGGCCCAGCGCATAGGTGTTGTAGTTGACGCCCTGGCCCGCGTCGGCCGGCGCGCCCTTTTCCTTGGAGCTCATCGCCCAGACGAGGCGGTGCTGGGTCGCTTCATAGGCCGGCGGCTCGGCCCAGCCGGTGATCTCGATGGGCGCCACGCCCATCTTCTGGCGCTCGTCGTTGCTGGCCTCGGTGCCTTCCTTGTAGCTGGCCAGCAGGTCATCGGCCTTCCACTCCTTGGCGTCGCCGTCCTTCACGTAGCCGGAGGCGATGTAGCGCAGCGTGGCGAACCATTCGCCGTCGCCCTTGGGGAAGATGAGGCCGGCCAGTTCGGTGTGTTCGCCCGGGTTGCCCATCGCGGTCAGCAGCTTGCCGGCCTGGGGCTGGGGGATGAAGATGCGGCCGGCCGGCAGGTGCAGCGTGGCCTGCCCTGCGATGGCGACGTCGGCCGGGCCTTCCTTGGCCGCGGCCTTGGCCTCGGTCCAGGCCGCGTTCTCGGGTGGGGCGTCGGCGGCCTGTGTGGACAGGCTCAGCAGCAGGCCGACAGCGGCCAGCAGGCCGCGCAGCATCGTCTTCATTGGTTCTCCCTGTTGGAAAGGGCGCAGTCTAGGCAACCCCGGACGCGGCCCCGTTCAGGGATTGCCCCGCGACGGGCAGATTCACAATTCGCACCACAACGCAGGGGGGCTGAACATGGCAATGATCAACAAGATGCGCCGCGTGCTCGCTGCGGCGACATGCCTGCTGCTGATGCTGGCCGGCAGCGGCTGCACGACGAAGCGCACGGTGGTCGTGTCACCGCCGCTGCGTTGCGACCAGCCCGGCAGCAACTGCGCCAACGACCTGATGCAGGCGCTGGAAGACTGGAAGGACGCCTACAACAGCCGCGACCCACGACGGCTCCAGCAGCTGTATGCCCCGGGCGCGCTGATCACCGACGACGAATACACGGCCGTGCCGCTGGACGGCGTTGCACTGCCGGTGTTCTTCGAGCAGATGGCGCAACGGCCGACGGCGCGCATGCGCTGGATCATCGGCAACCTGCAGCTGTTCGGCGACACGGCGGTGCGGTCGGGCCAATACGAGTTCAGCGAGCAGGTCGAAGGCCAGATGAAGACGCGGCCGGCGCGCTACAGCTTTGCCTATCAGCGCATCGACGGTCGCTGGCTGATCGTGCTGCAACACTCGACAGTACGCCCTTGAAAGACAAAGCCCCCCCGCAAGCCTGCTTGACGCGGGCTTGTGGGGCAGTTGTCAGCGCCTGTACGAGATCAGACCTTGGCCAGCAGTGCGTCCCACTTGGCGCGGGCGGCCTTCTCGTGGCGCTCCTTCACGTGGCCGTAGCCGCGGATGTCTTCCGGCACGCGGGCCAGCTCAACCGCATCGGCCAGCTTCTCCACCGTCAGGCCGGCCAGCGCCTTGTCGACACCGGCGCGGTAGTCGGCGATCCAGCGGCGCTCCATCTTGCGCTCCGCGGTGTGGCCAAAGATGTCGAAGGCCGTGCCGCGCAGGCCCTTCATCTTGGCCAGCAGGCCGAAGGCGGGGCGAATCCATTGGCCGAACGGCTGCTTGACCAGCTCGCCCTTGTTGTTCTTCTTGGCCAGCAGCGGCGGCGCGAGGTGATGCACCAGCTTGTAGTTGCCCTCGAACATGCCGGCCACCTTCTCGGCAAAGCCCATGTCGGTGTGCAGGCGGGCGACCTCGTACTCGTCCTTGTAGGCCATCAGCTTGAACAGATAGCGCGCGACCGCTTCCGTCAGCTTGGTCGTGCCGCCCAGCTTGGCTTCGGCCGCGCGCACCTTGTCGACGAAGGCCTTGTACTCGGCCGCGTAGGCGGCGTTCTGGTAGCCGGTCAGGAAGTCCACGCGCTTGGTGATGATCTCGTCGACACCCTGGCGCTTGACCATCTGGATGACCTGCTGGGCCGCGTACAGCGCCTGCACGCTCCTCAGGTCCTGCGCACAGCGACGGCCCCATTCGAAGGCGATCTTGTTGTTGTCGATCTGCACGCCATTGAGCTCGATGGCGCGCATCAGCGCGTCATAGCTCAGCGGGATGCGGCCCTGCTGCCAGGCATAGCCCAGCATCAGCGGGTTGGTGTAGAGCGAATCGCCCACCAGCTTGACGGCCACTTCCTCGGCGTCGAAGGAGCCGAGGTGGTCGCGACCCACCGCGTTGCCCACGGCCTGCTCGCAAGCCGCGCCGGGGAAGCTCCAGTTCGCGTCATTGACCAGCGTCGCCGTCGGCGAGCCATGCGTGTTCAACGCCACATAGGTCCGGCCCTCGCGCATGACGGCCAGCGTCGCCTTGTTGGCGGCGACGATGGCGTCGCAGGCGATGACCAGGTCTGCCTCGGCCGTGCCGACCTTGGTACAGAAGATCGCGTCCGGGCTGTTGGCGATCTGGATGTGGCTCCAGGTCGCGCCGCCCTTTTGCGCCAGGCCCGCGGCGTCCTGCGTGATGACGCCCTTGCCTTCCAGGTGGGCCGCCATGCCCAGCAGCTGGCCGATGGTGATGACGCCGGTGCCGCCCACGCCACCCACGACGATGCCCCAGGCCTTGTCGGGGTTGGGCACGATGGGCATGGTCAGCGGTGGCAACGCCGCATCGAAGGGGCTCTTGCGCGCTTCCTTCTTGGGCTTCTTCAGCTCGCCGCCTTCCACCGTGACGAAGCTCGGGCAGAAGCCCTTCACGCAGGAGTAGTCCTTGTTGCAGGTGTTCTGGTTGATCTGGCGCTTGCGGCCGAAGTCGGTCTCCACCGGCTCGATGGACAGGCAGTTGGACTGCACCGAACAATCGCCGCAGCCTTCGCAGACCAGCTCGTTGATGACGACGCGCTTGGCCGGGTCGACCAGCTTGCCGCGCTTGCGGCGGCGACGCTTCTCGGTGGCGCAGGTCTGGTCGTAGATGATGACCGTGGTGCCTTCGAGCTCACGGAACTGGCGCTGGATCTCGTCCAGCTCGTCGCGGTGATGCACGGTGACGCCCGGGGCCAGGGCCACGCCCTCGTACTTGAAAGGCTCGTCGGTGACGATGACCAGCTTCTTGACGCCTTCCGAGATCACGCTGTTCATGATCTGGATGACGGTGTGGCCCTCGGGCCGCTCGCCGACCTGCTGGCCGCCGGTCATCGCAACCGCGTCGTTGTAGAGGATCTTGTAGGTGATGTTCACACCCGCAGCGATGCTCTGGCGGATGGCCAGGCTGCCGCTGTGGAAGTAGGTGCCGTCGCCCAGGTTAGAGAAGATGTGCTTCTCGTCGGTGAACGGTGCCTGGCCCACCCACGGCACGCCCTCGCCGCCCATCTGCGTGAAGGTGGCCGTGTTGCGGCCGGGCATCCAGGTCACCATGTAGTGGCAGCCGATGCCGCCGACAGCGCGCGAGCCGTCGGGCACGCGGGTGGAGGTGTTGTGCGGGCAGCCGGAGCAGAACCACGGCGTGCGGTCGGCGCCGCCGGCCGTCTTCTCTTCCGCCTTCAGCGAGTTTTCCTTGGCGTCGATGATGGCCAGACGCGCGTCCAGGCGGGCGGCGATGTCACTGTCCACGCCGATCTTCTTCAGGCGTTTGGCAATGGCGCGGGCAATGATGGCTGGCGTCAGGTCGGCCTGCGGGCGCAGCAGCCAGTGCTCGCTCGGGTTGGGCACGCTCCACTCGCCGCCCTCGCCGCCGTCACCGGCGTCGAACTTGCCGAGCACGTTGGGGCGCACGTCGGCGCGCCAGTTGTAGAGCTCTTCCTTGACCTGGTACTCGATGATCTGGCGCTTCTCTTCGACGACCAGGATCTCCTGCAGGCCCTTGGCGAAGTCACGCGTGATCTGCGCTTCCAGCGGCCACACGACGTTGACCTTGTGCAGGCGGATGCCGATGCGCCGGCAGGTGTCGTCGTCCAGGCCCAGGTCGTGCAGCGCCTGGCGGGTGTCGTTGAAGGCCTTGCCGCTGGTGATCAGGCCGAAGCGGTCGTTGGCGCCTTCGATGACGTTGTAGTTCAGCTTGTTCGCGCGGATGTAGGCCAGCGCTGCGTACCACTTGTAATTCATCATCCGCGACTCTTGTTCGAGCGGCGGGTCCGGCCAGCGGATGTGCAGGCCACCGGCCGGCATCTGGAAGTCTTCCGGCAGGATGATGTTGACGCGATCCGGGTCGACGCTGACCGAGGCCGAGGATTCAACGATCTCCTGGATCGTCTTCATGCCTGCCCACACGCCCGAGAAGCGGCTCATGGCAAAGGCGTGCAGGCCCATGTCCAGGATGTCCTGCACGCTGCTCGGGAAGAAGGTCGGGAAGCCGACCGCCTTGAAGACGTGGTCGCTCTGGTGTGCGGCCGTCGAGCTCTTGGCGATGTGGTCGTCGCCCGCGATGGCGATGACGCCGCCGTGCTTGCTCGTGCCGGCCATGTTGGCGTGCTTGAACACGTCGATGCAGCGGTCCACGCCCGGGCCCTTGCCGTACCAGAGGCCGAAGACGCCGTCGAACTTGGCTTTCTCGGGGAAGAGGTCGAGCTGCTGGGTGCCCCAGACGGCGGTCGCGCCGAGTTCCTCGTTGACGCCCGGCTGGAAGACGATGTTCTGCTTGGCCAGATGCTTCTTGGCCGCCATCAGCGCCTGGTCGTACGTGCCCAGCGGCGAGCCGCGGTAGCCGCTGATGAAACCTGCCGTGTTCAGCCCGGCGATCGCATCGCGCGTGCGCTGCAGCATCGGCAGCCGCACCAGGGCCTGCACGCCGCTCATGAAGGCACGGCCGGAATCGAGCGCGTATTTGTCGTCGAGGGAGACAGTCTGCAGCGCGCGCAGGATGTGTTCGGGCAGCGGGGCGTTCATCAGTGGGAGCTCCTGAATGGCGACCCGAGAGGCCAGCCCTTGTGAGGCAGGCGCGCGGGCCATGGGCCAGTATGGCCGGACCGATCAGTGTAGGGAAATGGGGGCGAGCAGTGCTTTCTCAATTGCGCTCGAAACCAGCCACCCTGGCAATCTTCTTGCTCAGATCTGCCAAATTCGCTTCCAATTGCATCGCCACTTCGCCGATCAGGGCAAACCATGAGTTCTCAAGTCGTCGATTCCAGCGCCACTCCCGAAGCCCTCGACCGCCACCACATCGCCATCCTGGCCGAGTTGCAGGCCGATGCTCGCCTGTCCAACGCCGAACTGGCCCAGCGCATCGGCCTGTCGGCCGCGCCCACCTGGCGGCGCGTCAAGTGGCTGGAGGACCAGGGCTACATCACCGGCTACCGCGCCGAGATCGACCGCAGGAAGCTCGGCCTCGGGGTGCTGGCCTTTGTGCGCGTCGATGCCGAGCGCAGCGCCGGCGCCGCCACCAAGCCGCTGGAAGACGCCATCCGCCAGCTGCCCGAGGTCATCGCCTGCCACTACATCTCCGGCGCCGGCACCTTCGAGCTGCAGGTCATGGCCACCGACCTGGACGCCTTCTCGCGCTTTTCCATCGACACGCTGCTGAACCTGCCCAACGTGAAAGACATCCACACCAGCTTCTCGCTTGGTGAGGTCAAGGCCAGCGGCGTGTTGCCTCTCGGTCACCTGGGCGGCTAGTCTCGAGACCATGCGCATCGCCCTCGTCTCAGACATCCATGGCAATCTGCCCGCCCTTGAAGCTGTTGCCGCCGACATCCGCCGCCGCGGCGCCGACCAAGTGCTGTGCCTGGGCGACAACCTCTCCGGCCCGCTGATGCCGCGCGAGACGGCGCAGTTCCTGATGGCCTCGGGCTGGCCCATCCTGGCCGGCAACCACGAACGCCAGATCCTCGAATGGCAGCCCGACGCCGGTGGCGCCTCCGACGGCTATGCGCTGTCCACGCTCGGCACGCCGGAGCTCGACTGGCTGCGCAGTCTGCAGCCGATGTGGCAATGGGCGCCGGACATCTTCCTGTGCCACGGCACGCCACGCAGTGACTGCGAGCACTTCCTGGAAACCCCGCGCGGCGGCGTACTCGGCCTGGCCACGGCCGCCGAGATCGCCGAGCGCCTGGGCGATCAACGCAGCGCACTCATCGCCTGCGGTCACAGCCATCTGCCGCGCTTTCTGCGCGTGGTCAGCAACCAGGTTCTCGTCAACCCCGGCAGCGTCGGCCTGCAGGCCTATGTGGACGATGAGCCGGAGCGCTATGTCGTCGAGCGCGGCACGCCCGACGCGACCTACGCCATCGTCGAGAAGCTCGACGGCGCCTGGCACTGCGCCCAGCACTCGGTGCCCTATGACCACGGCGCGATGGCCGCCTTGGCCGCGCGCAACGACCGGCCCGACTGGGCGCAAGCGTTGCAGACCGGCTACGTGGGCTGAAGGCTCGAACAAGGACTCAGGCGGACAGTGCCCCGGCGCCGCTGGCGCGGTAGGCTAGCGCCATGGCGGCGTCGTACCTCCGTCGGCTCGGCGACCTGTGGCTGGGCAGCGAACCAGCCCAGCGCCTGCGGCTGCGCCAGACCTCGCTCGCGATGGCGCTGATGGGCATCAGCGCCGTGATGCTGTGTTACGCCATCAAGGTCAACGGCGGCGAGTTCGGGCCGGTGCTGTGGGGCTGGGCGGCCTATTCCCTGGGCGGCATGGCACTGATCTACGCCGCCATCCGCAGCGGTTGGTCGAAGCGCTTCACCGACCCCTCGCTGACCAGTGCGCAGATCGGCTTCGCGATCAGCTGCGCGGCCTTTGGCTATGCACAGGCCGGCCTGCTGCGCGGCGGCGCCTTCCCGGTGCTGACGCTGATCCTGATGTTCGGCATGTTCCAACTGCGCGCCCGCAGTGCCTATGTGCTGAGCTTTTTCGCGCTGGCCCTGTTCGCCCTCGTCATGGGCGCCATGGCCTGGCTCCATCCCGCGGCCTATCCGCCCGAGGTCGAGTTCGGCCACTTCGTCATGCTGGCCTGCCTGCTGCCCACGGTGGCCGTGCTGACGGCGCGGCTGAGCCGCATCCGCCGCCGGCTTTCCGAGCAGCGCCAGGAGCTGGCCCGGGCGCTGGCCCAGTTGCAGGCCATCGCCACGCGCGACGAGCTGACCGGCCTGCCCAACCGCCGCCAGATGCAGGCGCTGATGGACCAGGAGTTATCGCGTTCGCTGCGCCATCACCACGATTTCTGCGTCGCCGTCGTCGACCTGGACCACTTCAAGCGCGTCAATGATGAGCACGGCCATGCGGCCGGCGATGCCGTGCTGCGAGCCTTCGCCCAGGGCGGCCAGACCGCCATGCGCGGCACCGACGTGCTGGCGCGCTGGGGCGGCGAGGAGTTCCTCGTGCTGCTGCCCGACACCGCCATGCCACCGGCCGTGGCCGGCATGGAGAGGTTGCGCCAACAGACCGCCGCCTTGCGCATCGACATTGGTGACGGCAAGCAGGTGGCAATCACCGTCTCCATCGGCCTGACCGGGCACCGCCGCGGCGACACCCTGGCCCAGACCCTGGAGCGCGCCGACCGCCTGCTCTACAAGGCCAAGGCGGAAGGGCGCAACCGCACCTGCATCGACTAGCGGTCGGAGTGCCGCAGATGCTCGCAGCGGCCCATGCGGGCGCCGTGCTTCACTTCGTCGACGAACTCGCTCGGGAAACCGACCTCGGTCGAGTTGCCATGCTTGCAGACGAAGGCCTTCTTCAGGTCGACATACCAGCTCATCGGGTAGCCCGGGATGCCGCCGACGATCTCGTTGCCGGCCGCGTTCATCGACGCCGGGCCGTCCAGGCCGTAGCGATAGGCCTCGGCCACGCCCTGGGTGCGGAAGAAGTCGCTGAGCTGGATCCAGCCGATGTCCTCCAGCCACAGCACGCCGCGCAGGCCGCTGAACCAGACACCGGCCGAGCCGATCATCATCTTGCMGTCGTCGCTGATGTCGGCCACCTGCACGGGGATGGCGCCGAACTGCTGCTGGATGGCTGCGGCGCCCTCGCTCTCGCAGGTCACGTCCAGGCCCAGCAGCGGCATGTCCACACACCACTGCATCTGCCTGAACTTCGTGAAGGCGCTGGCCTTGCTGCCCTTGTTGGCATTCCAGAACACGACGCCGTCGCGCTCCGTGTTCAGCGCCACGCGGCCAGCGTCGGGCGTCATCGCATAGCCGTCGATGGCACCGACGGCCTTGTAGAGGTCGATCGGCTTGCCCTCGTCAATCCAGGCATAGGCCTTCATGAAGTTGCTGTTGCCCAGCACGACGCGGCCATCGGACGACACCGCATGCGCCCGGTGCCAGGGCTCGGCGCTCAGGTCCACGCCGTCCAGGCTCAGCGCCCGCATGCCGCGGCCCGCCGTCCAGATGAAGGGGATGACCTCGCCGCCGATGGCGGCGTCGCCGGACCAGCCACCTTCGCAGCTGCCATCGCCATTGCGGTCCACATAGGCCGTGCCGACGGCCGTGCGGCCGGTCGAATCGAGCGCCCAGCCGTAGCTGCTGCTGACGCCGATCTGGCTGCTGCCGCCGCAGCGGTCGCGGTTGAGGTTGCCCAGGTCGGTCAGGCCRCCGGTGCGGGTGTCCCAGATCGTGGCCGAGTTGGTCTTCACCGGCTGGCCTTCGCCATCGGTGCCGATGACGTTGCCGTTGAGGTCGGCCTGCACGATGAGCTTGCGGCCGTCGCGCGTGATGCTGGTGTTGACGCCCGCGACACCGTCCGGCGCCCATTCAACACCGCTGCGCGAGTCCCAGACGAAGGGCTTGTTGTCGATCCAGCCCGCCGCGCGCTCGCCGTCCTTGGACATGCTGCCCAGGAAGCCGTAGACGATGGGCGTGTACTGCACGCCGTCCTTGTAGCCATTGAAGTAGAAGTTGGCCGTCTTGGTGACACCCGCCTCGGCCGTGATCGCGCTGGCCGTGCAGGCGCGGTCGTTGGCCGCGTTGGACTGCTCGTTGCTGTTCCAGTACTCGGCCTCGGAGACCAGGGCGGTCGGCGTCGTCGGATAGCCGCCAGCGACGATCTCCTCCAGGTAGAGCACGTACTTCTGCCCGGGCTTCAGGTTGTTGATGCGAAAGCGCCCGTCGGGGCCGACCAGGCCCTGCGTCTTGTCGCCGCTCATCGCCGAGATCGCGTCGCCGAGCGGGTCGGCAACGTTGCGGGCGACGATATTGATGCCGCCATAGGGCGTGCGGCCATCCTTCAGGAACAGCGTGCCAGCCACCGAGCCGCGCGTCTTCAGGTAGGTTGCGCTCGGGTAGAGGTCGGAGATGCCCGCCATGTCGTCGCTGCGGTCCACCGTACTTTGCTCGTAACCGGCGTTGCGGCCGTTGGCATCGGGGAAGGTCGGGTCGATGAAGGGGAACATCGTCTCGATGTACTTCGGGTCGATCTTTTTCGCCGCCGGATCGTCGTCGCGCCAGGAATGCAGGGCCGGCACGCAGCCGGGCACGCCGGGGAAAGCCTCGTAGTAGTAGGGATGGCTGAAATAGGCCATGGTGCCGTTGACCTGCGAGTGCGACAGGTTGATGGCGTGGCCGAACTCGTGCGTGAACACGCCGGCGATGCGCTTGCCGTCGATGTCGGGCGGCGGCATCCAGGGCTGGTCTGGGTCCAACGGCTCATGCGGCACGACATAGCCGTTCATGACGGCCGTGGCCTTGACGATGGTCTCGGGGTAGCCGTCGCCGTCGCGGTCCTCGGCGATCTCGGCGAAGGCGATGCCCAGCACCTGGTCCTTGGGCACGCCGAAATACTCCTCAATGACCTGGCCGCGCTGGTCGTAGATGACGTAGATGCCGCCCTCCAGCGCCTGGCCATAGACGCGCTTGGCGGTCTCGCCGTCCTTCACGTCCACGCCGACGCCCGCGAGCTGGCTGAACTTCTTGAACTTGGCCGGGTCGGTGACGGCTTTCCAGGTCGAGGTCGGCACATCGCTCCACTGCTTCAGCGCAAAGGCGGTGATCCTGTCGGCCTGGGCGTTGCTGAGGAACTCCGTGCCGCTGTCGCGGTAGGTCAGCGGTCCGATGTCGGTGTAGACCTGGATGGGCTTGCTCGTGTCCCAACGCAGCGGCTGCGGGTTGCGTGGGTGCTCGGTCAGCAGCAGTGGGCCGGCGGCCTGGGCCAGGGAAGCCGCCGCGAACAGCGCGGCCAGCGGGAATTTGAGGAAGGCGTTCATCAGCGCATCACTCCCTTGGCGATCCAGTCTTCGCGCACCGCGCGCTTGACCAATTGGTTCAGCACGCCACCGTCGACGGCGCCGCTGTTGCGGGTCAGCATCTCGGCCTCGAGCGGGCTCAGCACCGCCGGGTCCACGCTCATGCCCTGGAACAGGCCGCGGTTGTCGAAGGCATTGGCCAGCTTCGGCCCGCTGCCGGTCAGCTTGCCCTGGGCCAGGCCCACTGGGCTGGTCAGGCCCGTGCGGACCGAGGGCTTGTTCATGAAGACGGTCACCTTCTCGCCGACCGTCCAGCCCGGCAGGCCCTCGATGCGTGTGGCCAGCAGGTATTTGCCATCGGCCATGCGGCGGTTCTTCAGCAGGCCGTACTGGCGGAAGCGGTAGCTGCTGTCCGTCGCCAGCTCACGCTTGACGCTGCCCTTGACCTTGAGCGTCACTTCCGTGAACGGCACGCCGCGGTCGATGCCGTCACTGACCTTGGCGACATCGCCACTGACGATGACGTCGGCGGCCGCGATCATCTGCTTGAGGTTCTGGTGCACCAGTTGGGTGGCGTGTGCGGCTGGCGCCAGCAAGGCGGCCAGGCCGCCCAGCAGGGCCAGGCGCCGCAGCGCGGAAAGGGGTTCTCGGTTCATGGCGAAAAGCGGTTGGGTTTGCGGGCGGACAGCGCTCCGCCAACCCAGGGCCCGCGCTCATGCCGCCGGCCCGGGCTCGTGGTCGTCTTGTCCGGGGTGAGGGCACTGTGCGGCCGCCTCCCGACCCCGCCCATCCCCCGCGGCGGGGGACCCGCGAGCGCGGGGAGGAAAAACCCGGTCAGCCCGCCACGCCGATGACTCCCAGCGCCCGCGCTCGCGTCACCGCGTGCTTGCGCGAGCCGGCCTCCAGCTTGGCGTAGATCTTCTTCAGATGCGACTTGACCGTCTCGTCGCTGACCGCCAGCGCCGTGGCGATTTCCTTGTTGGCGTAGCCGCGCGCCACCAGCACCAGCACCTCGCGCTCCTTGGGGCTGAGCAGGCGCTCGGCGGCCGTTGCGCCCGCGCCCTGCGGCACGGCGCCGCGGCGCAGCGCCGCCGGCGTCTGGCTGAGCCGCATGCGCTCGGTCTCGCCGTCCTTCAGCGCCAGGGCCTGGCGGGCATGGCCATAGGCCCGGCCCATGTCGCCGGCCGCGGCCCAGTCCTCGGCCAGGGCCACGTGCAGGGAGGCCGGCGCCTTCCAGCCGACGATCTTCAGCCCCTCGGCCAGCGTCGCCTCGCCGTGGTGCAGCGTCGCGTTTGGCAACACCAGGCCGGGCGGCGGCGCCAGGTGCGGGTGCCGGCGGTGGATCTCGGTCAGCGCCTCCTGCACGCCGACGACCAGCGCGTTGAAGCCATGGCATGCGATCAGCTGCTCCGCTTCATCCAGCGCAGCCTGCGCCGCGTCCACCTGGCCTGCCACCGACAGCGCCCGCGCCAGGCCCAGCAGGTTGACCGTCAGGTTGTCCGTAGAGCGCACCGCGCGGTACATCGCGATCGCCTCGGTCATGGGGCCGACCGCCTCGACGCCGCGGCCCAGGGCCAGCAGCGTCTGGGCCAGCTCGGCACAGGCGTTGGCCTTGTTGATGCCAGGCGGCACGCCCGCCAGCGAGGCCAGCGCGTCGCCCAGCAGCACGAGCGCTTCATCGTGCCGGCCGATCTCCTTGAGCAGCGCGCCCAACCGCGTCTCGCAGGCGCCGATCAAGGCCGGCCACCCGGCCGCGCGCGATTCCAGCGTCGCCTGGTCGTAGCAGGCAGCTGCGCGGTCAAACTCGCCCAGGCCCTGCAGGGCCGTACCGGCATTGATGGTGCAGACCAGGGCGTGCCGCAGCAGGCCCCAGTGGCGGGCCGCATCGGCCGCACGCAGGAAGAGCGCCGCTGCGCGCGCCGGGTCGCGGCGGGACAGCGGCAGTGCCAGCGCAGCGTCGGCAAAGGCAGCCGCAGCGGGCTCGGCCGCGGGTGCGTCCGCAGCGGCTGGCGTCGCGAAGGACTGCTCGTAGGCCAGCCAGGCGCGCGCGATGGCCTGGCGGCGCGGGTCAGGCCCGCGTGCGTGGCAGGCCGCGGCACGGGCATAGGCGCCCAGCTCGCGCTCGCGCTGGCCGCGCGCCTTGGCGACGACGGCCTCGGCCAGCAAGGCATCACCCTCCAGCGTGGCCCCGCCGCCGCTGCGCCGAGCCTGCGCCAGCTGCGTTTCGGCCTCGTCGAGCCGCCCCTGCAGGGCAGCGATCTCGCAACGCGAGAGCGCCAGCCGGGCTTCCAATGAAGGCGTGAGACCCGCCATGGCCAGAACCTGCTCACACAGGGCCAGCGCGCGGCGGCTGTCGCGCTGGCGCAGCTGCCAGGCCAACTCGGCCAGCGCTGCCGCCTCGCCGCCCTGCGCGGCCGCTTCAAGGCCGGCCAGCGCCGTGGCGGGAACGAGGAAATCCATGGCAAAAATTGTAGAAGTGCCTCCGCCTAGACTGCCTCCATGTCATCCCCCTCCGCACAGACCCTGCCGCTGCGCCATTTCCTGCTCGCACTGGCGGTCGTGGCGATCTGGGGCAGCAATTTCGTCGTCATCAAATACGCCCTGCACACGCTGCCGCCGATGACGCTGGCCGTGCTGCGCTTCAGCTTCGCCCTGGTGCCGGCCTGCTTCTTCCTGCGCCGGCCGCAGGTGGGCTGGGGCAATCTGGCGGGCTACGGCATCCTCATCGGCGTGGGCCAGTTCGGCCTGCTGTATCTCGCCATGCGCAGCCAGATCTCGCCGGGGCTGGCCTCGCTGGTCGTGCAGACCCAGGTGTTCTTCACGCTGCTGCTGGCGGTGCGCATCCGCAAGGAGAAGGTGCTGGGCGCGCAATGGCTGGGGCTGGTGCTGGCAGCCAGCGGCATTGTTGTCATCGCCTCGCACACCGACGGCACCACCACGGCGGTGGGCATCGCCATGGTGCTGGCGGCCGCCTTCTCGTGGGCCTGCGCCAATTTGCTGACGCAGCGCGCCGGCCGCATCGACATGCTCGCCTACGTCGTCTGGAGCAGCGCCTTCGCGGTGCCGCCGCTGCTGCTGCTGGCGCTGCTGATCGACGGGCCGCAGCAGATGGCCGCGGGCCTGGCGGCGTCGGACCTCGGCACCTGGACGGCGGTGCTGTGGCAGTCGGTCGGCAACACGCTGTTCGGCTATGGTGTCTGGAGCTGGCTGCTGGCCCGCCATCCGGCCGGGCGCATCGTGCCCATGGCGCTGCTGGTACCGGTGTTCGGCATGGGTTCGGCTGCGGTGCTGCTGGGCGAGCCGCTGCCGGCCTGGAAGCTCATCGCGGCAGCCCTGGTGCTGGCCGGTCTGGCAATCAACCTGTTCGGACCGCGGCTTTTGGCGGCCAGGGCCAAGGCCGTTGAGGAATAAGCTGGGCGCATGAAGCGCCGCCTCCTGCTCCTGCTGGCCCTGGTTGCGCCCTGGGCCACCGCCGCCCCACCCGCCGTGCAGCTCATCGTCGAGCTGCGCTGGGTGGATTCCAACCTGCCGCCCGCCGCCCAGGCCGCCGTGCGCGACGGTGCGGTCGTGGTCGGCACGGCGGGCTCGATCTCGCCGCGCGGCGCCGGCGTCGTCACCTCGACCGCGGCGCCAGCGCCCCAGCAGATCCAGCGCCTGAACGTGCTGAACGGCCAACGCGGCATGCTGCGCCTGACGACCCGCGAGCCTCTGCAGTGGGTGGATGCCGTCGTCGAGCTCGACCCGACCACCCGCACGCCCCAACGCGTCTACGCCAGCCCGCGCAGCGCCGAGCGCCGCTCGGTGCAGAGCTTCACCGTGACGCCCACCTGGCCCGGCGGCAAGGCGCCGGTGCAGGTAGCGTTCGACATCGACCAGGACGACCACGCCTTCCAGTCGACGCTGCAGCTGGCGCTGGACCGCTGGCAGACCGTCGCACGCAGCGGCAGTGCGGCATCCCCCRCTCCCAAGGGCACCTTGAGCAGCGCGGATGCCGCCGGCCGGCCCGAGCGTGAACTGCAGCTGCGGGTGTCGCTTCAGCCTTGAGCCGAAGCCAGGGCGCCATTGATCTGCGGATAGGGCGCGGCGCCGTCGAACAGCTCAGTGCCAGCACCATGCTCAAGGAAGACCGTCGCCGCACGCTGCGCCCGGCCCCAGGCCGCCTCGGCGATGGCGCTGCCGGCCGAGATGCGGCGCACACCCAGGCGCTGGAGTTCGTCAAGGCCCGGCAGCACCGGCCGCGCCATCACGTTCAACGGCAGGGGCTGGCCGCCCACCAGGGCCTCGATGTCTGCCACGGCCGTCACGCCAGGGGCAAACAGGCCGTCGGCGCCGGCCGCCGCATAGTCGCGCGCCCGCAGCAGCACTTCCTCGACCGCCCGGCCGGGCGCCAGGTTCTTCAGCCAGACATCGCAACGCGCATTGATGAAGATATCGACACCGGCCCGCGCCGCGGCGGCCTTGATGGCCTCGATCTTGCGGCACAGCAGGGCGGGCGCTCCGGCACCGTCCTCGATGTTGATGCCGGCGGCGCCGGCTTCGGCGAACTTCAGGATGTTGTCGGCCACCACCGCCGGGTCGTCGCTGTAGCCGGCCTCGCTGTCAGCCGACAGCGGCACGCGGGCGACGCGGGCGATGCGGCGCAGTGCCGCAGCATGCTCGTCGACGGGCAGGTGGTTGCCGTCGGGGTAGCCCAGGGCCCAGGCCAGGCCGGCGCTGGTGGTGGCCAGGGCCGGCACGCCCAAGGCCTGGACCAGGACGGCGCTGCCGGCGTCCCAGACGTTGGCGATCTTCAGGAGCCCGGGGCCCTGGTGGAGCTGGCGGAAGTTCATGGTGTCTTTTGCGGGGTTGGCGGGATAGATTGGCGATGCTGCCGAGCCCCGCTGCCAGACCATGGCAGCAGGCCGGCGGCAGGTACGTTGAGTAACAGCTGCGGCCAGAATGGCAATGTGCCAAGTCTTGCGCGTTTATGGTCACGTCTTGCGTGTAACGTCAATCCTTTGCAGAACTCCCCGCCTTTCCGACCATGAAGCTTGCCTTGATCGCCCACGATGGCAAAAAGGACGCCATGATCTCCCTGGTCGCCGACTTCCTGCCGCTGCTGCGCCGCTGCCAGCTGATGGCCACCGGCACCACGGGCACCCGGCTGAACGCAGCCCATGGCCTGACCATCGAGCGCGTGCTCAGCGGCCCGATGGGCGGTGACCTGCAGATCGGCGCGCGGCTGGCGGTGGGCGACCTGGACGGCGTCATCTTCCTGCGCGACCCCATGACACCCCAGCCGCACGAGCCCGACATCAACGCCCTGGTGCGCGCCTGCGATGTGCACGACGTGCCCTGCGCCACCAACGTGGCCACCGCGCGGCTGCTGCTGACGCGCTGGAGCGCTGCATGACGCCTGAGATGCCGTCGGCCCCATGAGCAGCCTCGACAGGCCCCTGAGCCGGCTGTCGCGGCGGCTGCGCATACGCACCCGCCTGGGCCTGGCCTTCGGTCTGCTGCTGCTGCTGCTGATGGGCCTCGCCGCCCTGTCGGTTTATCGCCTCACGGGGCTGTCGGATGCGCTGAACCGCATCGTCGACGACCAGGCCGTCATCCGCGACTCGGTCAACGAGATCAACCGCAATGCCGAGGCCGTCGCCCGCAAGCTGCTGGTGCTGATGAGCCCCGACGCCGAGCTGCGCGTGTCGGCCTACCCCGAGATCGCGTCGGCCAACAATCGGCTCGACGACGCCATGCAGCGTCTGGCCATGGTGCTGCCATTGGGGCCCCGCACCGATCGCCTGTCCGAGGTGCGCCTGCGCCTGGCCGACTACCGCGCCAGCTATGTCGACGTGCGCAACCTCATCGAGCGCGACGATTTCCAGGCCGCCCGCGCCCTGCTGGGCAGTGACACCGAATCGGCCCTGTCCCTCTTTGTCAGCGCCATCCACCAGCTCGCGGCCAGCGAGGAGCGTGCGGGCACGGCCCAGGCCCGTGAGCTGCGCGACCAGATCGACGTCGACCGCACCGGCGTGCTGGCCCTGTGCATCGGCGCCCTCGTCGCCGGGGCGCTGCTGGCGGTGGGCGTCACGCGCTCCATCGTCATCCCGCTCAAGCGCGCCGAGGACGGCGCCGAGCTGATCGCGCAGGGCCAGTACGGCCACCGCATCGAGGTGGACTCGGCCGACGAGCTCGGCCACATGGCCGCGGCGATGAACACCATGGCCGCAGCCGTCGGCGAGCGCGAGGCCGAGTTGCGCCGCCTGGCCGACATCGACCTGCTGACCGGCCTGCCCCAGCGCGCCCGCTTCATCGCCGACGGCGACCGGCTGCTGGCCAACCTGCCCGAGCGCGAGCAGCTGGCCGTGTTGATCTGCATCGACGTCGACCGGCTCAAGGCGGTCAACAGCGTGCTGGGCTTTGACGCGGGCGACGCGTTGCTGCGCGGTGCGGCAGCCAAGCTGGAGGGCCTGTTCGAAGGCGTCGCCGCCTACGGGCGCCTGGCCGGCGGCACCTTCGCGGCCCTCGCCCCCGTGGCACGGCTGGACCATGCCAACGCGCTGGCCGCCCAGTTGCGCGAAGAGGTCGAGCACAAGCTCAGCTGGCAGGGCCAGTCGCTGGACCTGTCGGTGTCGCTTGGCGTGGCCCATTGGCCGGAGCATGCCGCTGACACCGAGGCCCTGCTGCGCCGTGCCGAGCAGGCCATGTTCGAGGCCAAGCGCCTGCGCCAGGACGTTGCCGTCTTCAACCCCAGCGCCGAGGCCTCGCGAGCCCTGCACCTGAGCCTGCTGTCTGACCTGGCTACTGCCATCCAGCAGGACCAGCTGCGCCAGTTCCTGCAGCCCAAGCGCTGTCTGAAGACCGGCCGCATCACCGGCGCCGAGGCCCTGGTGCGCTGGCAGCATCCGCAGCGCGGCTGGCTGCCACCGGGCGACTTCGTGCCCTTTGCCGAGCGCAGCGGCCGCATCCGCCAGATCACCGACTGGATGCTGGCTCGCGCCGTGCGCACCCTGGCAGCCTGGGAGGCCGAGGGCCGCGAGCCCATGAGCATTGCCGTCAATATCTCGACGCTGGACATCCAGGACCAGACCCTGCCGGCCCGCCTGGCCGCCCTGCTGGCCGAATACCGCGTCGACCCCGGCCAGCTGCAGCTGGAGGTCACCGAGACCGGCCTGATGTCCAGCGGCACCGATCCCATCGCCGTGCTGAACGCGTTGAAGGCCTGGGGCGTGAGCCTGGCCATCGACGACTTCGGCACCGGCCAGTCGTCGCTGGCCTATTTGCAGCACCTGCCGGTGGATGAACTCAAGATCGACCGCAGCTTCGTGCAGGACGTGGACGGCGACCCACGCCGCCAGGCCCTGCTGAAATCCATCGTCGGCGTGGGCCAGGGCCTGGGCCTCAAGGTGACCGCCGAAGGGGTGGAAAACGCCGCCGAACTGGACTGCATCACGGCCTGCGGCTGTGATCTCATCCAGGGTTATCTGCTGGCCCGGCCGATGGATCTACCGGACTTTGAAGCCTGGTTGGGCCGAACAGGCTAAAATCCGCGCCTTTCGTCGCTGTTTTGCGTTTCGCCCCTGCTGTGGGCTTTTGTTTACGGAGCCATCATGGGCAACAAGATCATCACCGAAGCGGCTCGCCGCGCCACCCCCCGTCCCGAAGCCCCCAAGGGCGTGACCTTCACCGCCGGCAAGGGCCAGCTGAGCAGCCTGGAGCGCGGTTCGCACACCCGCTCCAAGAAGAACCCGGGCAAGCGCCCGCATTCGGGTTGATTGACGGGCTGATCGCCTGACGATCTTCCCCACACACAGGCCCTGCGGGGCCTGTTTGTTTTTGTTGTCGGCTAAATCCTGACCACCATGATCCGCATCACCGAACTCCGCCTGCCGCTCAGCCATACCGAAGACGCGTTGCGACCCGCCGTGCTGGCGCGGCTCAAGCTCGCCGACACCGAGCTGGCCACCATCCAGGTGTTCCGCCGCGGCTATGACGCCCGCAAGCGCAGCGACATCCAGCTCGTCTACACGCTGGACTGCACGCTGAGCGAAGGCACCGACGAAGCCGCCGTGCTGGCGCGCTTTGCCGGCGACCACCAGATCCGGCCCACGCCCGACACCGGCTACCACTTCCTCGCTCAACGCGGCGATTTCACGGGCCCGCGGCCCGTCGTCGTCGGCTTCGGCCCTTGCGGCCTGTTCGCCGCGCTGATCCTGGCCCAGATGGGCCTGCGCCCCATCGTGCTGGAACGCGGCAAAGCCGTGCGCGAGCGGACGCAAGACACCTGGGGCCTGTGGCGCGAACAGAAGCTCCACCCCGAGAGCAATGTGCAGTTCGGCGAAGGCGGCGCCGGCACCTTCTCCGACGGCAAGCTCTACAGCCAGATCTCCGACCCGCGCCACCTGACGCGCAAGGTGCTGACCGAGTTCGTCAAGGCCGGCGCGCCCGACGAGATCCTGTTCGTCAGCAAGCCCCACATCGGCACCTTCCGTCTGGTCAGCATGATCATCAAGATGCGGGCCGACATCGAGGCGCTGGGCGGCGAGATCCGCTTCCAGCAGAAGATGACCGATCTGCTGATCGAGAACGGCGCGGTGCGTGGCGTGCAGCTCGAATCCGGCGAACAGATTGCCACCACCCACATCGTCATCGCGCTCGGCCACAGCGCCCGCGACACCTTCCAGATGCTGCATGCCCGCGGCGTGCACATGGAAGCCAAGCCGTTCTCCATCGGCTACCGCATCGAGCATCCCCAGAGCCTGGTCGATGCGGCCCGCTTCGGTGTGCACGCCGGCAACGAGATCCTGGGCGCCGCCGACTACAAGCTCGTCCACCACGCCAAGAACGGCCGTTCGGTCTACAGCTTCTGCATGTGCCCCGGCGGCACGGTGGTGGCTGCCACCAGCGAACCCGACCGCGTCGTCACCAACGGCATGAGCCAGTACTCGCGCAACGAGCGCAATGCCAACGCCGGCATCGTCGTGGGGCTCACGCCCGAGGACTACCGCCAGGACGGCAAGCGCGACGGCAGCCCCGTGAACCCGCTGGACGGCATGGCCTTCCAGCGCATCTGGGAAAGCCGCGCCTATGAGCTGGGCGGCGGCGGCTACCTGGCGCCGGGCTCGCTAGTGGGGGACTTCGTCAAGCGGCAGGTCAGCAAGGAATTCGGTGACGTGGCACCGAGCTACAAGCCGGGCGTGACGTTGACCGACCTGCAGCAAAAGGGCCGCGGCTCGCTGCCGTCGTATGCGCTGGAGGCGATCCGCGAAGCCTTGCCGGCGTTTGCGCGCCAGATTCGTGGCTTTGATCGGCCGGATGCGGTGCTGACCGGTGTTGAGACCCGGACGTCGTCACCGCTGCGCATCAACCGTGGGCGGGACTACCAGAGTGTCAACGTGCGCGGGCTGTTCCCTGCGGGCGAAGGTGCCGGCTACGCGGGCGGGATCATGAGTGCCGGCGTGGACGGCATCGAGGTAGCCGAGGCGCTGGCGGCGGATTTGCTCGGCATCCCGGACGCACCCGTGTTGAAAGGCAAAGGCGCACAGGCGGGTGGGCAGAGCTGAGTTGGGCATGGAAGTTTGGAGATCAACTTTCACGCTTCAGCACCATCCCAAGTTTGTGAGCTAGTAAGTAATCAGTGAAAGCAACTTGTTGCATGAACTGCATTTCACTAACCTTGCAATCCTTCGGTATTTAGTTTCCCTCGCGTCAGCGCGACGGCCAGCTCTATCCGCGGCCCGATAACGCTTGGATTCCGGCTTTTTCAAAACTTCCGGCTCGGGACGATTTCAACCGGCTTTGAAGGTCAGAAATGCTCGATGCACAGCGACGAAGATTGGTTCTAGGTGCCGGATCGACAGCAGCCGCAGGGTTGACGGGATGTGGGGGTGGATCGGTAGACACTGACG
>NZ_JBFUMO010000032.1:0-23484 GCF_054049355.1 Roseateles sp. P5_E11
GTGTTGGCAGGCCCGGACTGCGGCCAACCCTAGCGCGGTTGGCGCAGAAATAGGAGCAGCCGCATATAGGCAGCAGGGGCCCGACCCCGTTTAATGAAACCCGTCAACGCCGCAGAGTTTGATCAGAAAACCTTGCCGACAAGACACGCAGCGAGTCCGGTGTTTTCTCAGTCGCCACCGAATTCAGATGCCTCGAATGTCAATCAATCACTGCGGCAGCTTCTGCCGCGAAACCTAAATTTTTTTTGGAGATCAACATGGGATCAGCAGTTAGCAGCATCTTCGGCGGCGGTGGCTCGGGTGGCATCCTGGGCGCCGTGGGCGGCATCGTCGGCGGCATCTTCGGCGGCCCCATCGGCGCCATGATCGGCCAGGCCATCGGCGGCATGCTGCAGCAAGCCATCGGCAGCGGCGCCAACAGTGCCGTCGACACCCTGGTCAAGGAACACGGCATGCCCAAGTTCCTGGGCGAAGAAGTCAAGTCGACCATCGGCCAGGTCATCAACCAACTGACCTCGCAAAGCCAGCAAGGCGTTTCGCACGAAGCGCAAGGTGCAGCCCAGCAAAACTTCGGCGGCGCCGTCAAGCAGTGGGAGTCCGACTTCTCCAACCAGATCGTGCAAGGCGTGCTCGACCAGCTGCGCTCGCAAGGCACCGGCAGCTCCAAGGGCAGCAAGCCCAGCGGTGGCGGCTGGCTGCAGGCCATCGCCTCCGTGATGGGCTCGGCTCTGGGCGCCAAGGCCAAGGAGATGGTCAATCTGTCGCAACAGATCAACGACGCCTCTGCCGCCAAGTCCGCCGCCAAGTCCGGCTCCGAAGAGCAGAGCAAGCAGGCTGACGAGTTCAACAAGCTGATGACCCAATTCCAGGCCACCAGCCAGGAATACAACTACCTGAACAGCGTCTTCACGACGGCGCTGAAGGGTCTGGGCGAAGCGCTGGGCACGATGGCTCGCAAGCAATAAGCCGCAACCTGAGAAAACAAGAGGAGGGGCATCGCCCCTCCCTTTTGCATTTCAACTTTCAGTTCCTGCCCAAGATGAAAAACTTCAGTCGCCTTGCTTTGACGGTTCTGGCGTGCCTCGCTGCGCTCAGTGGATGTGGCGGCGGTGGTGGCGGGGACGAAGCCACGCCGACGACCCCGCCCGTCGTTCCCACGCCCGATCCACCGACCACGCTGACGGGCAATATCTGGCATTCCTTCAGCGACCTCGGCAATCCGGCGGGAACTTTCGTCATGAATCCCAACACCGGGGTCTCGACGGCCGTCCAATCCGAGAAGTGGGGCGTGCCTTCGCCCGATGGCAGTCGCTTCATCAGCAACGACTACACCTCACAGGGCTCCAGCGGCGAGACCCGCCTCACGGTGCGCAAGACCGACGACAAGAGCCTGGTCGTGGACCAGGTCGTTGACGGCTACATCGCCCGCCTTGCGCCGTCGCCGCTGGCCACCAACCAGGTCCTGGCCTACTGGGGCGAGACAACCGCCGCGCCCAGGGCCGCCGTGGTCTGGGACTTCAGCGCGCAGAAGGTGCTTTTCGCCACGCCGCTGAGCAAGACGCCGGACGCCGTCGCCTGGATGCCTGACGGCACCCTGCTGCGCGTGCAGCCCTCGGGCAGCGTCAGCAAGGTCACGCCGGGTGGCAGCGAGCAGCAGGTCGCCACCGTCAGCTGGCCAGAATCGCGGCTGCCGCAGGCGGTCTATGTCAGCCCCGACGGCAGCAAGGCCCTGGTGCAGCTCGCGGCGCTGCGCAGCACCGGCACGGTCAGCGGCGTGGACCTGTGGATGATGGATGCCAACGGCGCCAACCTGAAGCGCTTCACGAACAACGGCTTGATCGCCGAGGCCTACTGGTCGCCCGACAGCAAGTTCGTGGCCTTCACCAAGGACACCGGCGTGACCTGCACCGACGCCACCTGCCAGGGCAGCTGCACGGTCTGGTATGCCCCCGCCTCGGCGACGGACGTGGTGGCCGTGGATGCATCCGGCGATGCCAAGAAATTCCCGGCGAAGCGGCCCGACGGTTCGAYGACCGATCTGCGCTGCCCGGTCATGGCCTGGACGCGTTAGGGATTTGTGGCTGGTGCGCGGCGAGCTCCAATGCCATTGCACCCGTAACGACAGGCGATTCTTGGAGTCGCCTGTTCCATTTGGAGCCCTCGCCCCCGATGCCTGAGAACCGTCGTCGTTTCGCCGCCGCGCTGGCCTGCCTGGGTGTCGTCATGGCCGCGCAGGCTGCCGCTGCGCTGCCAGGCACGGTCTGGCATTCATTCAGCGACCTCAGCAACCCGCAGGGCACGTTCGCGCTGAATCCCAACTCCGGCGCTGCCACCATGGTGGACAACGCGAAGTGGCGCTCGCCCTGGCCTGACGGCAGCCGCTTCATCCAGCGGGACCACAGCTCGCAGGGCGCCGGCGGCGACGAAACCCACCTGACGGTGCGCAGGACCAGCGACCGCAGTGTGCTGATGGACCAGGTCGTCGACGGCTATGTAGCGGACGGCGTTCGCCCCTCGCCGCTGGGCAGCAACCAGATCCTGGCGTCGTGGGGCAAGACGGTCTTTGCACCGCGTGCTGCCATCGTCTACGACCTCGACTCGCGCCGGCTGCTGTACGCCACGCAACCGAGCAAGACACCCGACGCGCTGTCGTGGATGCCCGATGGCTCGCTGCTGCGCGTGCAGCCCTCGGGCGACATCAGCCGGGTCTTGCCGGGCCGCGGCGAGCAGCGTGTCGCCACCGTGCGCTGGCCCGAGGCGCGCGTGCCCGAGGCGGTGTATGTCAGCCCCGATGGCAGCAAGGCTCTGGTGCAGCTCGCAGCCATGCGCGACACGGGTTCGATCGCCGGCGTCGATCTGTGGATGATGAACGTCGACGGCTCCAACCTGCGCCGATTCACCAGGAACGACCTGATCGCCGGCGCGGTCTGGTCGCCGGACAGCCGCTATGTGGCGTTTGCCAAGGACACCGGCGTGTCCTGCACCGCCGCCACCTGCCGCGGCAGTTGCACGGTCTGGTACGCCGAGGCTACTGCGTCCAACGTGGTGGCCGTGCCGCCCTCGGGCGACGCCCGGCAGTTCCCGTTGAAACGGCCCGATGGCTCGACAACGACCGTCGGCTGCCCGCTCGCGGCCTGGACCCGCTGAAGGCATGCCCTTGATCGCTGCTCGGCCGGCGCTGGCCACCGCCGCCGTGTTGCTGATGGCCGGCGCCGCGCAGTCGGCGCCCGACGAACGCTCGCTGGCCAGCGATCCCGCGGCGGTGCAGCAACTCGTCGAAGCCGTCAGCCTGGACGTGATGTCCGAGGCCACGCTGGGCGCCTGCGAGGACATGGGCGTGGCGGCGGCCGCTCAGATGCGCGACGCCTGGGTGGCCTGGCGCGAGCGGCACCAGATCGCGCCGCTGCGCATGGTGGTGGCCCGCATGCAGCAGCGCAGTAGCAGCATCCCGTCGTTCACGCGCCTGACCGAGCCCATGCGCGAGCGGGTGCTGAACGACCCCTCTCCCGAGCAGGCCTGCGCGGCGTTGGCGCGCGACTGGCAATCGCCGGCCATGGATGTGGGCACGCTGTATCCGCAGGCCCGTGCCGTGGCACTGGCGCTGGTGAAAGCCAACCTGGTGGCTCCCCCCGGCCCGCTGGCGATCGCGCCCGAGGCGGCCCGGGGCCAGTTCCTGCTGCCCAGCCAGATCCCCGCGCTCACGGCGCAGCGAGGCCACTGGCTGGTGATCTCCGAGGAGGAGGCGCAACGCAAGCTCGGCGTTGTCTATGTCAAGGGCCGCGTGGCGCGCGAGATCGACCGCCCGACGCATTTCTTCCTGGTGCAGCAGCAGGGCGACCGGCATGTGGAGCAGCGCATCCACCTGAAGTTCGACGCCGAGCCCTGGGTGGGCCGCGAGGTGGTGCTGCGCGGCGTGGTCACGTCGCTGAACGACAACTCCCTGGACCTGGCCGACGCGGCCCTGGTCGCCAACCCGGCGGGGCTGACGTCGTCGCCGCTGCCTCAGGCGCCGATGCTGCGCAGACGGGCGGTGCTGCAGCGCGTGACGACGCCGCCGGGCCGCGGYCTGGCGGAGAAGGACCTGGCGGCCGTGGTCATCCACGGCGAGAGCAACTTCAATGGCGGCACGCGCTGGGAAGAGGATGTGCGCTTCCTGCTGCGCGATGGCACGGTCTACCACCGCACCGAGATGCCGCCCGACCAGCTCAACGTTGTCGCGTCGCGCCAGCTGGAGCCGCAGCGCTGGGGCCGCTGGCGCGCCAGCGGCAGGGTTGATGTCAGCCCCCAGGGCCGAGCCGTGCCCGGCCCGCCCCCCGAGGGGGTCAAGGGCACTTGGGGCGGCCCTACGTGCCCTTGCGAAATGCAGCCGCAGGACGATGACGGCCGCCCCGCGGGCGCCTGGCAGGCCGAGAAGCATCACGCCGTGCGGCCCTGGCCCAAGGACACGCGGCTGGAGGGATCCTTCACCCGCGGCACGTTCAACGGCAGCCTGGTCCTTGGCGGCAGGTCGTCCAGCACCACGTTGCGCTTCATGCGCGACGGCCGCTTCGAGCGCAGCTACAGCGCGCTGTCCAGCACCGGCACGCTGGCCGCGACGCTCAACAACACGGTCATTGCCGGCTCGGCCCATGGCGATGGCAAGGGCAGCAGCAGCACCGGCGGCGGCACGGTGGGCACGCCCTTTGGCACGGCGGGCGCGGTGAGCTCGCGCAAGCAGGACGACGGCGCCGGCCGCCGCGGCCGCTACCAGCTCAGAGGCTTCGTCCTCACCCTCGACTACGACGACGGCCACCAGGAGCGCCTGCTCAGCTTTCCCGTGCACGACGACAACAAGACCGTCTACGTGGGCAGCGGCAGCCTCGTCCTCGACAAATGACCCCGACCTTTCCACTGGAGTTTCAAATGCCCCGACTGCGATCCCTTGCTCTTCGTCTGGCCTTGGCGGCCCTGGTCGGCGCTGCCGGCGCGGCCACCGCTCAGGTCGCCCCCTCGATCAGCCTGGCTGAGCAGATGCGCACCATGCTCGCCAAGCCCGGTGCGGGTGGCGGCGCGGCACCCGCCGCTCCGGTGTTCAGCGCGGCGCCCGCAGTCACCTCGGCCAGTGCGCTGGCCGCCCTCAACGCGCCCCTCGTCACCAACGGGCCGGCGCAGGTGCGCCAGTCGGCCACCGAGCTGGCGCAGCGCTTCCCCGCGGCGCATCGCGGCGCCATGACCAAGGCGTATGAGGAGTCCTTCGTCTTCTGGCAGAAGCTCGAGACCCAGCTCGGCCTGACGCCCAATGACGCCGCGGCCGGCGTGGCGGCCTTCATCGCCGGCAACTACACCGCCTTCATGCAGCAGCCCGTGCCCGACGAGCACTTCAAGTCCCTGGTGCTGCAGATGCAACGCATGCTGGGCCAGAACGCCGCCTTCACCCAAAGCAGCCCGGCCGCCAAGCGCGCGATGTTCGAGCAGCTGGCCATGGTGGGCACCTTCATGGTGGTCTACCGCGAGCACCTCAACAGCAAGCCCAACCCCAACGAGGAGGTCAATTTCCGCAATGCGGCCAAGGCCAACCTCGAGGCGGCGTTGGGGCTCGGGGTGGAGCGCATCCAGATCGGGCCGCAAGGGCTGGTGGCGCGCTGAGGAAGGGCGGCTCAGCAGGCATGCCGCCACGGCGGCCGGCCTCAGGTGTCGTGATAGCCGCCGGCAATCGCGTCGGCCACGGTCCGGGTCCAGGAGTCCAGGTAGACGAAATCCGGCGAATCCGGGAAACGGTGGGCCGCGAAGAGCAGGGCCTCCAGGTCCAGCACGGCCTCACGGGCCTGCGGCGTCGGGTGCTTCAGGTCGGCCAGCAGCACGACGCGGCGCGCCGTGGCCATGTTGTCGGCCAGGTCGATGGCATCCATGTTCAGGCCCCAGTGCCAGTCGCCGTTGGCGTGGCGGATCGCCTCGCCCAGGCTCACGCCCAGGTCGCCCAGCAGGCCGTAGACGATGAAGGGGCCGCCGCGCGTGCAGTCCGGCCAGGGCGAGTGCTTGGGCAGGCGGCCGAAGGCCGGCAGCTGCGGCCAGTGCGCCTTGGCCCAGGTGTTCAGGGCCTTGGCGTAGGCGGCGCCCTGCAGTGCCTGCGGGTCGGGCCCGCCGTGGGCGACCAGCCAGTCGCGCAGCAGGCGTTGGCGCTCGTTCAGCGTGGCCTGGAAGTAGGCCCAGTTGGCCTGGGCCTGGCTCTCGCTCAGCGCACGGCCGGAGCCGGGGTGAGGCAGCTCATAGGCGGGGTAGTCGCTCAGGTCCCAGGTGGACGCTTTAGGGCCGGCAAGCCAGCGCTGGATCAGGTTCGGCATGTTGAGCAAGCGCGAAAGAAAAATGGACGGCCTCGAGAGGCCGTCCATTCGGAACAAGCCCGGTTCAGAACCAGCCTTTTACCGTATCGAAGATGCCACGGCCGCCAGCATCGCCAGCGATGGCGCCGCCAATGCCGCCGATGATGCCGCCAACCACCGTGCCCACGCCGGGGAAGATGGCCGTGCCGATGGTCGCGCCCAAGGCCGCGCCACCCCAGCCACCCAGGGCGCCGCCGGCCACGCCGGAGGCGGTGCGCCCGGTGTTCTCGCCGATGCGGTTGCCGTCGGCCTGGTAGGCCTGGCCGAGCGAAATGGCATCCAGCACGACGCCGACGGGCCGGGCGACCTTGCCCACGCCTTCCAGCAGCTGACCGGCGCCGCGCAGGCCACGGTTGACTTTCAGGGCCTCGACATCGCGCGCCACCTGGCCACGGATGTCGCTGTCCAGCGCCGTGCGGCCCACCTTGGACTCGACGTCGATGCGCTGGCGCATGCGCGGATCCGTCGCCGGGGGCTCGGCCACCACGTCCACCACGCGCGCGCCGTTCTGCACCGGCACCTCGGTGCGCACCTGGGCGCCCGCGGCGCGCCAGCGGTCGGCAATCGCGTCGCGAGCCAGCGCGCCGTTGGTGTTGTTGGCCACCGGCGAAGCGATGCCCGAGGTGCGGCCCAGCGAACCGGGCGGCGGTGCATGCACGGTCTGGCCGACCTGGATGCCGTTGCTGGTCAGCAGCTCGGTCAGGCCGCGCGTGAAACCGCCCTTGCCCGTCCAGGCGCTGGTCGTCGCTTCCCATCGCTTGATCAGGATGGGGTTGTCGATCAGCAGCTTGCTGCCCTGCTGCAGCATGCCCTGGCCGGCCGCCCAGAGGCCGCCGGGTGCATGGTCGGGCAGCAGGCTCTGGCGCGCGGCCTGCAACACATCCTGGTTGTAGTGAGCCACGTCACCGGGGTGCCCCGAGGCCAGCAGGTGCTGCTCGATGGCGGCATGCGCCGACTCGGCGGCCTGCGGGTCGCTCTTGCGCGCGTCGACCACCCAGGTCGCCAGGCGCTGGGTGTCGACGACGCCGGTACGTGGGTCGGTCGCCCGGCTGACGACCTCCGCTGCGGGATCGCGGGAGACCGGCGTCTGCCGGCCGCTCGAAACTGCATCAACTGCAAGCATGGCGGCCTCCGCTCAGAAGTCCAGGCGCATCACGGTCAGCGAGAACCGGTGGGCGTCGCGCGTCGAGTGCGAACGGCTTTCGCCGGCATCCGACAGCGAGCCCAGGAAGGCGCCACTCAGCGACGCCGACAGCAGGCCACTGAACAGGCTGAGGGCGTTGCGCAGGAAATCGCTGCCGCGCTGTTGCGTGGCTGGGTCCAGGCCCGGGTTCAGCTGCAGGTCGGTCTTGTTCATGTAGGCCTGGTCGACCTTGTGGATGTCACCGTTGGCGTCCACGCCCAGGAAGCCGGCGCCGGCCGGGTTTTCCTGAAGCACATTGCCGTCCTTGTGGGTCCAGTCAAGCACGGCGCCCCAGCCGGCGGCCTCGTCGATCTTGAGGTCGCCGACCTTGTTGGTATCCACGCCGCTGATCTCGACGCCGTAGTCGCCGTTCGTGATGGCGACCTTGCTCGCGAGGGTCATGCCATTGCCGGCATTCCAGGGCGTGGTTTCGATGGTGACCTTGGTGCCGTCCTCGAGCTTGAAGGTCGTGGTGCCGTAGAAGTCGAAGGCATGCTTGCCGTCGATGTTGACGTGCGGGTCGCCCCAGATGTTGTAGGTCTCGCCGGTCTTCTTGTTGAAGATGTTGACGGTGTTGTTGTCACCGGCGGTGATGCGGTAGTTGTCGTTCTCGAACACGGCCTGGCCACCCTTCATCTGGGTGCTGGCGTGGGTCGGGTTGGTGTTCGGGGCGGAGGATGTGGCGGTCAGCGAGGTGCTGCTGGCCGTCTGGATGGTGGTCATGGCGCGTTCTCCTCAGGGGTGTGTCTCAGTCGCRTTGCCATTGCATTCGGACTCGGCCAGGCCCGCTAGCTGCGGCCGCCCGCAATTCGGGGCAGCCGCAGCTAGGGTTGGCCGCAAGCGCGGGGTCATACTTCGCACCCATGCCTCGTTATGTCGCCTTGCTTCGTGGCGTCAGCCCGATGAACGCCAAGATGCCCGACCTCAAGCGCTGCTTCGAGGAGGCGGGTTTCACCGACGTGAAGACGCTGCTGAGCAGCGGCAACGTCGTGTTCTCAACGCCCCGCTCCGCCGCCATCGCGACGCTGCAGAAGCGCGCCGAGAAGGCCATGCTGGATGGCCAGGGCTACAGCTTCGCCACCACCGTGCGGTCGACGGCCCATCTGCAGCAGCTGATCAAGGCCGATCCCTTCGCCGCCTTCAAGCTCAAGCCCGGGTCCAAGCGCGTCGTCACCTTCCTGCGCGAGCCGCTTGCCGAGAGCCCCGTCGAGCTGCCGGTGACGCACGGCGAAGCCTGCATCCTGGGCCTGGGCGGCGGCGAGGTGTTCTGCAGCTATGTGCCCGAGGCCAAGGGGCCGGTCTTCATGCACCTGCTGGAGAAGACCTTCGGCAAGACCATCACGACACGCACTTGGGACACCGTGGCCAAGTGCGCCGCGGCCTGAGTCAGTCCTCGCCCGACTCGGGCAGGTGAATCAGGCCGGTGTGGAAGTCGTACTCGAAGACCTCGCCATAGCGCGCCCACTCGATGGCCACGCGCAGCACGCGTTCGGCCTCGGCGGCGTCCATGCTGTCCATCAGCAGCTTCAGGAAGGGCTCTTCCTTCAGCTCGCCGTGGGCCTCCTGCTCGAGGCTGGCGCGGATGAAGGTGGCCAGCGGTACATGCGCGAGCAGCTGCTGGCCGAAGATCTCGCGGCGGAACTCGTGGCCGCCTTCGACATAGCGCTGGCCCAGCGGCGTGACGATGAGGTCGCCGCCGCTGAGCTGGGCCAGGCCGAGGCGGTGCAGCGCGTCGGCCAGCGGCAGCATGGCCTCGTCGGTGAGTTCGCTCTCCTCGGCCAGCTGGGGCAGGTCGGCGCGGCCATTGAAGCGTTCGTCGGCCAGCAGCTCCAGCAGGCTCTCCATGCGGCCGACGTCGGCTTCGGGCAGGCGGTCGCTGAGATGCGGCTTGGGCGCCTCCTCGACGGTGCCGGCCACGTGAGTGGCGCTCGTCATCAGCCGGTAGACCTCGTCGATGAGCAGGCGCACCTCCGGGCTGTCGGCGCGGCGCGGGCGTGGCAACGTGATGGGCAGCTCGGCGCGCACGCGGCCCGGGTTGCTGGCGAAGATCAGCACGCGGTCGGCCATCATGACGGCCTCCTCGATGTTGTGCGACACGACCAGCATGGCCTGGGTCGGCATCTGGCCGCCGTCCCAGAGGACGAGGATCTCGTTGCGCAGCCGCTCGCCTGTCAGCACGTCCAGGGCCGAGAAGGCCTCGTCCATCAGCAGCACGGCCGGCTGCATGACCAGGGCCCGCGCCATGCCCACGCGCTGGCGCATGCCGCCTGACAGCTCGCGCGGCAGGGCGCCCTCGAAGCCGGCCAGGCCGATCAGCTCGATGGCTTCGTTCGCGCGGCGCTCACGTTCCGCCGCTGGCACGCCGGCCGCCTCCAGCCCGAGCTCGACGTTCTGCCGAACGGTGAGCCAAGGGAACAGCGCAAAGCTCTGGAACACCATCGCGATGCCGGCCGCCGGCCCGAACAGTGGCTGGCCGCCGTAGCGCACGTCGCCAGCGTCCGCGGGGATCAGCCCGGCCATGATGCGCAGCAGCGTGCTCTTGCCCGAGCCGCTCTGGCCCAGTAGCGCGACGATCTCGCCCTTGTCGAGGCGAAAGTCCACGCCCTCCAGCACCGAGCGCAGGCTGCCGTCGTTGGACTTGAAGCCCTTGGCGACGCCCTTCAGTTCGATCAACGTCGTCATCAGAAATGCATCCTTTCCTCGGCGATACGGTAGAGACGCCGCCAGACCCAGTGGTTCATCGCCATGACGAAGACGCACATGACGCCGATGCCTAAAGCGATGCGCGGGAAGTCGCCCGCCGTCGTCATCTGCTGGATGTAGCTGCCCAGGCCTTGGGCCTGCAGGTGGGTGTCGCCCCAGCTCACGTACTCGGCCACGATGCTGGCGTTCCAGGAGCCGCCGCTGGCCGTGATGGCGCCGGTGACGAAGCTCGGGAAGATGGCCGGCAGCAGATAGCGCCGCCAGGCCAGCCAGCCCTTGAGCCCCAGGTTCTTGGCGGCCAGGCGCAACTCGGTCGGGATGGTCGACGCGCCGGCCACGACGTTGAAAAGCAGATACCACTGCGTGCCCAGGATGATGAGGGGCGACAACCAGAGGTCGGGGTCGAGCCTGTACTTGACGATGACGAGGACGGCGACCGGGAAGACCAGATTGGACGGGAAGGCCGCGAGGAACTGCGCCACCGCCTGCACGCGGCCGGCGATGCGCGGGTTCAGGCCTATCCACACGCCGATGGGCACCCAGATCAGCGACGCCACGGCGATCAGCGCGAGCACGCGCGCCAGCGTGTACAGGCCCAGCTTGAACACATGCGCCGCCTCGCCCCAGCCCACCTCGGTGTGGATGAAGCTGACCAGACGCCAGACGGCGAACAGCACCAGGGCGGCCAGCAGCGCGTCCCAGGCGCGGGCCCACAGCGGGTTCGGATCTTCAGGCCGCGCGCGGATGGAGCGGCCGTCGTAGCTCTTCTTCAGCGGCGCGAAGCTGGCCGTGATCCAGCGCCCCGGCCATTGCCCCAGGCGCTGCAGCAGCTGGGTGCGGCGCAGCCAGGTCAGCAGCCAGGACTGGGGCGCCTGCTCGCTGCTGCCCTCCTCGAAGCGGAAGCGGTCGGCCCAGGCCAGCAGCGGCCGGAAGAACAGCTGGTCGTACAGCAGGATGCCGACCAGCATGCCCAGGATGGCCCAGCCGATGGCGCCCAGGTCGCGCGCTTCGATGGCCACGGCGATGTAGGAGCCCACGCCGGGCAGCTTGATGTCCTGGCCGGCCACCGAGATGGCTTCCGACGCGACGACGAAGAACCAGCCGCCGCTCATGCTCATCATCATGTTCCACAGCAGGTTGGGCATGGCAAAGGGCAGCTCCAGCCGCCAGAAGCGCTGCCAGCCCGACAGCTGGAAGATGCGCGCCGCCTCCTGCAGTTCGCCCGGCACGGTGCGCAGCGACTGGTAGAGGCTGAAGGCCATGTTCCAGGCCTGGGAGGTGAAGATGGCGAACAGCGCGGCCAGTTCCACGCCCAGCAGGTTGCCCGGGAACAGCGCGATGAAGGGCGCGACCGCAATCGCCTGGAAACCGAGGATGGGGATGGACTGCAGGATGTCCAGCAGCGGCACCAGCACCTTCTCGGCCGCACGCACCTTGGCCGCCAGCACCGCGAACACGCAGGCGAACACCACCGAGGCGGCCAGCGCCAGGAACATGCGCAGCGTCGTGCGCAGCAGGTAATAGGGCAGGTAGGCGACGTCCAGGCTCAGCGGCAGCGGCTCGCCGACGTGGAAGGGTCGGGCCATCGCCGCCGCGGCCATCGCGAGCAGCACCAGCACCGCCAGGACGAGGGGCAGCAGCGCCCAATCCCAACGATTGAACGCGGCCTCGACGGCGGGGCGGGGGAAGAAGCGACGGTCGGACATGGTGGCGGGCGAACAGGACCGCGCAGCCTAGTCCGGGCACGTAAGGCGGGTGTGAAGCGCGCCGCCCCGGAGCTTGCGCCCAGCTTGCGGTGCTGCGCCGAAGAACTACGACTGGTTGCAGCTCTGGCGGCTTGAATCAGCCTTGTCGCCTAACGGCACAACTCGTCTCCCCGGCTTGCGACTTGACGATGTATCCGGCGCCTTCTCCTACAGGGATCTTTTGCCTGCGGCCTAAGGTTGTTGACGCGGCGGCGCAATGGGGTGCCGCCCAGGCTCACAGTGAAGGAACAGCCATGTCCAACCAGCAACGCCAATCCGGCAAGCAGCAGCCCGAAAGCGGTCAGAACATCCAGCAGGGTGGTCAGAGCCGTGACCAGAGCCCTGGCCAGCAAAGCCAGGCCGGTGGCGGCAGCCAGACGCCCCAGCAAGGGGGTGGCTCTGCCGGTCGCGATCAGCAAAGCAAGCCCAGCAACCAGCAGGGTTCCAAGAACCGCTGACTGCGCAAGGGGCTGAGGGCGCGGCGCCGTGAGGTGCCACCGGCGCCTTAGCCCGTCGACCGACCAGGCCCTCTCCCGCGCAGAGGGCCTGCCCTATTCGAAGAGGTGGCCGAGGTCGTGGTGGCCCATGGACTCGGCCTTGGTGCGCAGGTATTTCTCGTTGTCGGGCCCCGGCTCCGTCAACGAGGCTTCGCGTTCGACGACGTCGATGCCGAACTCGGCCAGGGCGGCCATTTTCAGCGGGTTGTTGGTCAGCAGCCGGATGCGCTGCACGCCCAGCGACCGCAGCATGCAGGCGGCGGCGTCGTAGCGGCGTGAGTCGATGGGCAGGCCCAGCTGGGCATTGGCCTGAATGGTGTCGGCGCCGGCGTCCTGCTCGGCATAGGCGCGCAGCTTCTGCACCAGGCCGATGCCGCGCCCCTCGTGGCCGCGCATGTAGACGATGGCGCCGCGGCCCAGGTCGGCGATGCGCTTCATGGCGCTTTGCAGTTGCGGCCGGCAGTCGCAGCGCAGCGAGCCGAACACCTCGCCCGTCATGCATTCGGAGTGCACGCGCACCAGCGGCGGCTCGTCACCGGTCAGCTCACCCAGGCTCAGCACGACATGCTCCTGGCCGCTGTCGTCCTCACGGAAGCCGTGAATGACGAACTCGCCATAGGGCGTTGGCAGGCGGGTGGAGACGATGCGTTCGATCTTCATGGTGTGGGGCTTCAAGGGGGCATTCTCGCCGCCCCGGGGAAAACCCCGTGTCGCGCAGGTTAGGCTGCCGCTTTTCAGGAGACACGCATGGCCCAAACCGTCCAGTTCAAGCGCCCCGATGGCGCCCCTGTGTCCGGCTATCTCGCCGAGGCCGCCCAGCCTCTCGGCGCCGTCGTCGTCATCCAGGAGTGGTGGGGCCTGAACGACCAGATCCGTGGCGTGGCCGATCGCTTTGCGCTGGCCGGCTTCACGGCGCTGGTGCCCGACCTCTACCGCGGCAAGAGCACCGTCGAGGCCGAGGAAGCCGGCCATCTGATGACGGACCTGAACTTTGGCGACGCCGCCTCGCAGGACGTGCGCGGCGCGGTGCACTACCTCAAGGACCTGAAGCTGGGCAGCGGCAAGGTCGGCGTGACCGGCTATTGCATGGGCGGCGCGCTGACCGTGCTGGCCGCGACGATGGTGCCCGAGGCCGACGCCGCCGTGATCTGGTACGGCATGCCGCCGCTGGAATATGTAGACGCCAGCAAGATCAAGATGCCGCTGCAGGCCCATTGGGCCACGCAGGATGAGTCCTTCCCGATTGCCGGCGTGGACGGCCTGGAAGCCAAGTTCGCCGAGGTCGGTGTGCGCTACGAAGGCCACCGCTATCTGGCCCACCATGCCTTTGCCAACGAGACGGCACAGGGGCCGGGGCGCATTGCCAAGACGCAGTACGACGCGGTGTGGGCGCAGCAGGCGTGGGACCGGGCGATGCGGTTCTTTGGCAAGCACCTGGGCTGAGCGTCGCGCGCCCAGCTCGCGAGACCCACGTCAGTCCGCGCGATCCGGCTTGGCAGCCTGGCAGCGCGTGACCAGCTCACGGGCGCGGCCGTCATAGGCCTCGCGGGCCGCCGGGGATTGCAGGACCTGGCGGGTGAACAGGGCTTGCCCGGCCGGCGAGGCGGCAAAGGCTTCGATGGCCTTGACTTCGGCTGCCGAAAGGGCGGGCAGCGGCTCGGGAGCCTTTTCGCCCAGGGCGGTGTAGATGCCCAGCAGGCCGTGCCTGGCGTATTTATGACCCGGGACCGAGCTGAAAAACCGGTCGGCCGCCGCCACTTCGCTGGCACTCAGCGACATCGTGACCACCCGTTCGGTCGTCTCGTAGAACTCACTGGGCTGCAGGGCCTGGATGCAGGCGTTCTGCGCGGCGGGCAGGCCGCCCTTGGCCTCACGCTGCTTGGCGGCCAGTTGCACGCCCAGCAGCGCCGACTGGGCGGTGATCTGCGCGGTCGTTGACACGGCCTCGGCGGCGAAGCTGGCCAGCAGGCAGGCCGTCAGCGTGAGGGTGCGATGCATCATGGGGTGGGTCGACTTGAAAACGCGCATTTTGCGGCGCTGGCCACGCTCGCCGCCCGCCTTGGCGCTCAGTCGCTGCGCCGCACCTGCAGCCGCGGCTCGTCCGGCCAGGTGTCTGCGTCCAGGGCCAGTTCATCGGGCCGCAGGCCATCGGCGCGCAGCACGCCCAGGTAGCCGTCGCGCCCTTGCGCCTTGGCGGCATAGAGGGCGGCGTCGGCCAGGCTCAGCGTGGCGTCCCAATCCCAGGCCCGAGGCGCTTCGGGGTCGAGAGGGAAGACGGCGAAGCCGATGGACACGGTGACCGGCAGCGTGCGGCCGTCGGCCAGCGTGAAGGGCTGCTCGCGCACGACGGCGTTGAAGCGTGCCGCCAGCTCGGTGGCGCCGCTGCGTGCGCCGCCGCGGGCCAGGGCCAGGAATTCCTCGCCGCCCCAACGCACCAGCACGTCGCTCTCGCGGAAGACCATGCGCAGCCGGCGGGCGAACTCAACCAGCACCTGGTCGCCCGCGGTGTGGCCGTGGCGGTCGTTGATGCGCTTGAAATGATCGAGGTCCATCAGCATGACGAGCAGGTCGGCCTCGTCGTCGCGGTGGCGGTCGGGGTTGCTGTGGCGCGGCTCGGTGTAGTGGCGCAGGCAGAGCTGCAGGTCCGAGGTGACCCGCGAGTCCAGGTAGCGGCGGTTGCGCAGGCCGGTCAGCGGGTCGGTGGTGCTGGCCTCGCGCAGCTCCGTGGTGCGCTGCTCCACCAGGGCTTGAAGCGCCGTTTCGCGTCGGCGCAGCTGTGCGGTGCGCCGCGCCACCCCCCAGCGCAACAGCAGCCAGGCCAAGCCCAGTAAAGAAAGCGCGGCCGCCGCCTGGGCCCAGCGCGTCTGCCACCAGGCCGGCAGCAGCTCGATGTCGAGCAGCAGCGGGCGGTCGCCCCACACGCCGTGATGGTTGGTGGCGTACACCTCCAGCCGGTAGCGGCCCGGCGGCAGGCCGCCATAGCTGGCGAAGCGGGCGCTGGCGTCGGTGAACGTCCATTCGGCGTCCCAGCCCGCCAGGCGCATCATGTAGCGCAGCTTGGCCGGGTCAATGTAGTCCAGCGCGGCGAACTCGACGGCCACACTGCGGGTACCGGCCGGCAGCTTCAAGCCTTGCTTCAGGTCCTGGTCCGGCTGGAAGAGCTGGCCATCGCGGCGCAGGCTGCTGACGACCACCGGCGGCGCATAGCGCGAAGGCATGAAGGCCAGCGGCTCGATGACGAGCAGGCCGCGGCTGCCGCAGAAGAGCAGGCGGCCGTCGGGCAGGGCGGCGTCGGCGAAGAAGCGCGGCGTGCCCATCGGCGGGCCCTCGGCGCCGGAGAGTTCGTCCAGGCGGTTGGCGGTCGGGTCGTAGACGGACTGCTGGCTCCATACCCGGCCCTTGGCGTCCTCGTGCAGGTTGACGCCGAAGGGCCGGCCCGGCGCCCCCATGCGCTCGCTGATGCGCTCGAAGCGCGCGCGGCCCTGCGCGTCGTAGCCCTTAAGCCGGTGCAGGCCGCTGACGGCGGTGTCCACGTAAAGGCTGCCGTCGCGGGTGTGCAGCAGGCCGAGCACGGCGGGGAACCCCAGGGCCTCGCCGGGCGCGCCCTGCACTTCGGCCAGGCGCTGGCCGTCCCAGCGGAACAGGCCGGCCAGCGCGCCGACCCAGAGCTGGCCGTTGCGGGCTTCCACGCGCAGCGCATGCACGCCGCCGCGCAGCGGCTCGCCATCCGCGCGGCGCACCCGCTCGATGCGCGCCTGGGGCGAAGGCAGGCGGTAGAGCCCGTCCTGCATGCCGACCCAGACCTCACCACTTGGTAATACCAGCACGCGATGCGCGCGCCCACCTTCCAGCGCCCAGCTGGCGAGCAGGCGGGCGCTGCGCGGTTCGCGGCGCTCCAGCCGGCCGTTGGCCACCAGCCAGACGCTGCCGTCCGGCCCCTCGGCGAGGTTGTCGACCGGCGTGTCGGCCTCGCGCGGCCAGCGGCCGACGGTGCGCAGTTGCGCGTCCAGCAGAGCGACCGGGCCGCTGTGCGTAGCCACCATCAGCAGGCCGTCGCGGCGGGGTAGCAGGCCGCGCAGGTCGCTGCTGGCCAGCGGGCTGCCGGGGTCGGCGTCGGGGCCGCGCACGGCCAGGGCCGGATGCTGCTGGTGGCGCTGCAGGCCCACGCCGTAGCCGCCCACCCACATGGTGCCGGTCTGGTCGCGCAGCAGCACGTTGACGTCATTGCCGGCCAGGCCGCCGGGCAGATGGGGGTTGTGGCGCAACTGCCGCAGCAGCGCGCCGCTGTCGCCGTCCAGCCAGGCGATGCCATCGTTCAGGCCGGCCCAGACCGTGCCGTCCGCGCCCTGGGCCAGTGCCTGCACGCCGCCCTTGAAGCGAACCGCCAGCCAGCGCGGCTGGCCGTTGGCCTCGATACGGCCGACGCGGCCGTCCACGCTGCCGAACCAGAGCCGGCCCGCGCGGTCTTCCAGCAAGGTGCTGATGCCGATGACGGCGTTGTCGGGCAAAGCCAGCTTTGCCCAGCCGCCTTGCACGTCGCGCCGGGCGAGGCCGCGCCAGTGGCCGGCCCACAGCGCGCCGTCGCGGCCCACGGCCAGCGCCAGCACGCGGCGCTCGGTTTCGCCATCGACGCGCAGCGGCTCGGTCTCGAAGCGCGCGGTTTTCGGCTCAAAGCGCAGCAGGCCCTGGCCCAGCGTGCCCACCCAGACCCGGCCGGCATCGTCCTCGGCCAGCGCACGGATGGGCGTGGCGCGCTCGCTGCCGCTGCCCAGCATGCGCACGCGGTCGAAGGCGGGCTCGTAGCGCGCCAGTCCGTTGACTTCGGTGCCTATCCACATGCCGCCGTCGGCTGCGGCCGCCAGCGAGCGCACCCAGCCCAGGTTGCGTTGCACGGGCGTGGCGCCCTCGCGTTCGATCGGGCGCAGGCGGTAGCCGTCGTAGCGAGCCAGGCCGTCGCTGGTGCCGACCCAGATCAGGCCTTGGCGATCCTGAGCCAGGCTGCCTACCACGTCGCGCGGCACCGGCACGCTGGCGAACTGGGGCTCCAGCGCGCTGGCTGCAGGCTGCGCCAGAGCCACGCGGGCCAGGGCGGTCAGCAGGCAGGCAACCAGCGTCAGGGTGCGGTGGATCATGGGCGGCGAGGGCTCGAAAGCCGCATTCTCCGGGCGGGATTTGCGTCTTCCGGCCTTGTTTACCCGACCCGGATCGCTGCTCGTAGCTGGTCGCTGTATTTGCCGGCGCCTAGGCGTTAGCAGATTGCAAAGGAGCTGCTTGGCGTTTGCCACTCTGCGCAACAGCCCGAAAGTCAGCCGGCGGTCCGAGGAGGCGCGTCGGGATTGATGTTCATCTTGGTGGCCGTGATCAATCTCCCTGTTTTGGAATGATGACGGTGTCGACGAACTTGCGACTGATATCGTCTCGGGTGCCTAACTGATCAGGACAGGCTTGACTGCCGCCGACTGCATTTGCATGCTGCCAAGGCCATCTGCCCGTTGTGCTTGTGCCGAAACCAGCATCCCAGACGTATCGCGTCAGTTCCGCAATCACTTCGCCGCTCTGCTTGTCGATGACTCTGAGCTTGGTGCCCGCGACCCAAAGTTCGCGGTCTTCTGAGTTCAACAGGTCCTCGTAGTCCAGCGCGTAGCGCGTTGCCGACTTCGAGATGGGCGTCAGCTTGGGTGGCTTTACCCACAGATTTGTGCCAGGCGGATAGGTATCAAGTTGCCCGCGGAAGCGCTCGTGGGTCTGAGGGTCAACGATTTCGACAAACCGATATCCGCGCCTTGGGAGACTCCTTTCGCCGGCGTCGAAATCAGGTGGGTTGAGGCTGCCGCGTCGGTCCGGATTGAGTTTGTCGATGGACTCGGTCATCAGGAACTGATTGACGTAGCTATCGCCCCTGTATTCGCTGGCCATTGCCGCCTCGGGGTACATAGGATCGAAGTACTCCCTCCCACCCCAAGCAATCGGTTGCCGGACCTTGGTGAGCTCAATCCCGTCGACATCCTTAACGGTGCGGTTGATCACGACGCCTGCTGTCTTGCAACGCTCCTCGAACACCGATTTGGCCTTTGCATACTTCTCGCGAAACGCAGCTTCCTTGGCCTTGGCTTCCATGTCGAGTTGGCTTTCGCCGCATGCCACAAGGGCCGCAAGCAGCGGCAAGAGGGAGGCAACGCTTTTGAAGGTCCTGGACTTAAGCAACACGACGAATCTCCTCAATCCCGGCGACGCCAAGGCGCAAGTTTCCAAAGGCAGCAATGCCGTACCGCGGCCGAAGCCTCGATCGAGTTCGATGTAGACAGGCATTTGGACCTGCAGAGCACCCATTGGAGCCGGAGCCGCCCGCTCAGATCGGCAACGCATTCGTCGCCTTCACCTCCTCCATCACGGCGTAAGTCCGCGTCTCCCTCACCCCCGGCAGCGTCCAGATCACACTGCCGATGAACTCCCGATACGCGCCCATGTCGCGCACCCGGGTCTTGAGCAGATAGTCGAAGCCGCCGGCCACCAAGTGGCATTCCAGGATCTCGGCGCGGGCCTGGACTGCCGCCTTGAAGTTGTCCATCACGTCCATCACCGTGCGGTCCAGGTGCACCTCGATGAAGACCAGCATGGCCGCGCCGAGCTTGGCCGGGTTCAGCCGCGCCTCGTAGCCGAGGATGAAGCCGTCGCGCGTCAGGCGCTTCACGCGCTCCAGTACGGCGGTGGGCGACAGGTGCACGGCTTCAGCCAGCTTGAGGTTGGAAATCCGCCCGTCGGCCTGCAGCACGCGCAAGATGCGGGCGTCTATCTTGTCGAGCTTGGTTTCGTCGTCCATCTGGATTTCTATCGGCCGTTCTTGCAATCCTTGGAATTTAATCCAAGTGATCCGCCGATAGAGTGCGAATCCTCACCAGGAGTCCCGCCATGTCCACGCCCTTCGTTGCCCCGCCGGAACAGCCTCGCCTGCCCGATCCTTATCGGGCCGAACACGGCGTCGTGCAGGCCCTGGCGGAGCGTGTCGGTGGTGCGTTGGATTGGCCCGGCGTCATCGCCATGGCAGCGCCATGGGTCGAGCAGGTGCGCAGGAACCCGGCGCCGTTCTGGGCCATGGAATCGCTGCTGCGCGAGTACCCGATCACAAGCGCCGAGGGCCTGGCGCTGATGCGCCTGGCCGAGGCGCTACTGCGTGTACCCGACGCGCCCACGGCCATCGCGCTGACGGCCGACCAGCTCGGCCGCGCGGACTTCGACGGTGCCAGCGAAGGCAGCCCGCACAAGATGCTGGCCGCGCTGTCGGCCTCGGCCATCTCGATGTCCAAGCGCTTCCTGCCGGGTGCCGACGATGACGGCGGCCTGTTCAAGCGCCTGGGTGCGCAGACCGTGGTGGCGGCCACCGTGCGCGCCATCCAGCTGCTGGGCCGGCAGTTCGTGCTGGGCCGCAACATCAACGAGGCGATGAGCGAGGCCAACTCGGCGCGCAAGCAGCAAAAGCAGCTGCGCTTCAGCTACGACATGCTCGGCGAAGGCGCGCGCACGGAAGCGGATGCATTGCGCTATCAGGCTGCCTACGTCGGCGCCATCAAGGCCATCGCCAGCGGCAAGCGCGCGGACTCACCGGAGGCCTCCGACGGCATCTCCATCAAGCTCAGTGCCCTCTTCAGCCGCTACGAGGTGCTGCAGCGCGAGCGCGTCTTCGCCGAGCTGCTGCCGCGTGTGTGGCAGCTCATCGAGCTGGCCGCCGAGGCCAACATCAACCTGACCATCGACGCCGAGGAGGTCGACCGCCTGGAGCTGTCGCTGGACGTGCTGGACACGCTGGCCGCACGCATCGCCCTGGTCTACCCGCAATGGCGCGGCTTCGGCCTGGCCGTGCAGGCCTACCAGACGCGGGCGCTCGCCGTCGTCGACGAGGTCGCGGCCACCGCCCGCAAGCACGGCCTGCGCTTCATGGTGCGCCTCGTCAAGGGCGCCTACTGGGACGGCGAGATCAAGCGTGCCCAGGAGCTGGGCCTGAACGCCTACCCGGTGTTCACGCACAAGCAGCACACCGACGTTTCCTATCTGGCCTGCGCCCGCGCGCTGATCCAGCATGCCGACGTCATCTACCCGCAGTTCGCCAGCCACAACGCCGGCACCATCGCGGCCATCGTGCAGATGGCCCGCGCCACCGGCGCGCCGTTCGAGATGCAGCGCCTGCACGGCATGGGCGAGGGCGTCTACCGCGAGGTGCTGAAGGACGGCAGCATCCCCTGCCGCGTCTATGCGCCGGTCGGCGAGCATCGCGACCTGCTGGCTTACCTCGTGCGCCGCCTGCTGGAAAACGGCGCCAACTCGTCCTTCGTGCACCAGTTGGCCGACCCCAGCGTGCAGGTGCCCGAGCTGCTCGGCTCGCCGCTGGCCGAGGTGCGTGCGACGAGCGCGCTGCCGTTGCCGCCGGCCCTCTACCTGGACAGCGAAGGCCGCGGCCGCGCCAACTCCACCGGCGCCGACCTGACCGCGCCGGCCCAGCGCGTGGCCCTGCAGGTCGCGCTGGAGACGACGCCTGTGCGTGCCGTCCCCGAGGCTTCCGCAGCCGAAGTCGATTCCGCAATGAACCGCCTGCACGCCGGCTTCCCCGCCTGGAACGCCACGCCCGTCGCCCAGCGCGCCACCATCCTGCGCCGCGCCGCCGATGACCTCGACGCCCGCCTGGCCGAGTTCTGCGCCCTGCTCGTCAAGGAAGCCTTCAAGACCCAGGCCGACTGCGTCGCCGAGGTGCGCGAGGCCGTGGACTTCCTGCGCTACTACGCCGACCAGGCCGAGAGCGATGCCGCGCTGATGCAAGGCCGCGGCGTCTTCGTCTGCATCAGCCCGTGGAACTTCCCGCTTGCCATCTTTGCCGGCCAGGTCGTCGCCGCGTTGGTTGCCGGCAATGCGGTGGCCGCCAAGCCGGCCGAGCAGACGCCTTATGTCGCGCTGAAGATGGTCGAGCTGCTGCACGCCGCCGGCGTGCCGGCCGATGCGCTGGTGCTGCTGCATGGCCCCGGCGAGACCGTCGGCGCCGGCCTGGTCGCCCATGCGCACACGGCCGGCGTCTGCTTCACCGGCTCCACCGTCGTCGCGCAGATCATCAACAAGGCGCTCGCCGCCAAGCCCAACTCGCCGATCCCGCTGATCGCCGAGACCGGCGGTCTCAATGCCATGGTCGTCGACTCGACGGCACTGCCCGAACAGGTCATCGACGCCGTCGTGCAATCGGCCTTCCGCTCCGCCGGCCAGCGCTGCTCGGCACTGCGCCTGCTGTGCGTGCAGTCCAGCATTGCCGAGGGGGTCATCGAGATGCTCAAGGGTGCGTTGTCGCAGCTGCATGTCGGCCAGCCTGCGCACCTGGCCACCGACGTCGGTCCCGTCATCGACGACGAGGCCCATGCCAACATCAGCAAGCATGTCGAGCGCCTCAAGCGCGACGCCAAGCTGCTGGCCGAGGCGCCGGTGGCCGAGGCCATGCCGCGCCAGATCCGCCCCGTCGCCTTCGAGCTGCCGCGCGTGTCGCACCTCGGCGAAGAGATCTTCGGCCCGGTGCTGCACGTCGTGCGCTTCGAGGACTCGGTCGACGACGTCATCAAGGAGATCAACGCGCTGGGCTACGGCCTGACGCTGGGCATCCAGACGCGCATCGACAGCCGCGCCCAGCGCCTGGCCGACGAGGCGCGCATCGGCAACGTCTATGTCAACCGCAACATCATCGGCGCGGTGGTGGGCGTGCAGCCTTTTGGCGGCGAAGGCCTGTCCGGCACCGGCCCCAAGGCCGGCGGCCCCGACTATCTGCGCCGCTTCTGCGCCGAGCCGCAGCTCGACGCGCCGCTGCCGACCCTCGCGATGGACGGCCGCAGCGAGGCCTTGGCCGTGGCCGCCGACGCCGGTTGGCGCGACACGCCGCTGCTTGAGCGCATCGCCACGCTGCGTCGCGCTGCCGACACGTTGGACGCGCCGACCGCTCTCGCCTTGCGTGGCCTGTTCGTCGCGGCGCAGGCGCAGTTCGCCGACCTCGTGCTGCCCGGCCCGACCGGCGAGAGCAACACGCTGCGCCACCACGCCCGGGGCGTCTTCGCCGTGCTCGGCCGTGACGAAGCGGGCCTGGCCGCGGTCGTCAGCGCCCTGCTGGCCGGCAACAGCGCCATCTGGCTGGGCGGCGACGAACGCGCCCGCCAGGCCCTTCTGCGCGCCGGCCTGCCGGTCAACGCGCTGACGCTACTGCCCGACGCGACGCTGCCGGGGCTGCTCGCCGCGCCGCAGCTCGCTGGCGTCGCGCTGGCATCGTCCGACTCCGCGGCCGCCCATGTGCTCGCGCAAGCCCTGGCCACGCGGGCTGGGGCCATCTTGCCGCTGGTCACTGGCGCCGGCCATGTGCGCCAGCTCTACCGCTTCGCGGCCGAGCAGACGCTGACGGTCAACACGGCGGCAGCTGGGGGCAATGCGGCCCTGCTGGCAGGGGTGCGCTGAGGGCGCTTGACGCAGCGGCCTGCGGCATCAATGCGGCGTCATTGTGGGATTGGGGCTCGCAGGCAGGTCGCCGGCGCGGTGGGGTGGTCCAGCTCGAAGACCAGGCGCTTGTCGAGCTTTGCGGCCTGCACCGCCTTGCCGAAGAACTGCTGGAAGAGCTGCTCGAACGACCCGTCCTTTTGCGCGCGCCGAAGGCCCTGCTCGATGTGCTCGGCCAGCTCGGTGTTCTGCCGGGCGACAAAGAAATAGCTGCACATCGGGTAGTGCAGCGCCAGGTGCGATTCAACGGCCAGGCCCAGGTGGCCGTAGTTGCTCAACTCGCCGTAGATCTCGCCGACGCCGCGCGGCAGGTAGCGAAAGCGCTGCGCCGCCAGCATCGTGAACAGGTTCTCGTAGCGCGCGGCGGCGACGACCGGCAGGCCGTTGCTCTGCAGGACGCCCGTGTCGACCCATTCCCTGACCAGCCCGGCTGGCAGCGCCTTGAGCTGCTCCAGCGAACGGATGCTCTCGAACTGGCCTCGGTCGTCCTC
>NZ_JBFUMO010000033.1:0-23219 GCF_054049355.1 Roseateles sp. P5_E11
ACAMCCGGCATGGCCGCCAACGCGGCTGACGTCCAGGGCCTGCTGGCCGAGGAGCTGGCCTTCGCCCACGACTACCCGCAAGCCTACGAGGCGGCGATGCAGTTCAAGCGCCTGAGCGACGAGGTGCGCAAGGCCGCCGACCACAAGCGCATCGCCCAGGCGCAGGCCGCCTATGAGGCCGACAAGCGCCAGCGTCAGATCCAAGCGCTGGAGCATGAGCAGCAGTATCAGCAACGCTTCCACTGGCTGCTGGCGCTGGCCGCCGTGGCCGGGCTGGTGGCGGCCATCGTCGCGGCCGTCAGCCGCCATCACGTCAAGCGGGCCTACCAGGCGATGCGCGACATGGCGTTCTCGGACCCCCTGACCGGCCTGCGCAACCGCCGCCACCTGGTCAGCAACGTGCAGGAGGACATGGCGCGAGCACGGCGCCTGCGTGCCAACGCTGGCGCTGGCGTCGGGCCGGCCAACACCGACATCGTCTTCATGATGATCGACATCGACCACTTCAAGGCCGTCAACGACGTGCACGGGCACGCGGCCGGCGACGCGGTGCTCAGGCAATGCGCCGCCGTGCTGCAACGACAGCTGCGCGAGTCCGACACCCTCGTGCGCTGGGGTGGCGAGGAGTTCCTCGTCTTCGCCCGCCAGGCCAACGCTGGCGAGATCCACGTGCTGGCCGAGCGGCTGCGCGCCAGCATCGCCGCCCACAACTTCGTGCTGGACGACGGCCAGGTGCTGCGCAAGACCTGCTCCATCGGCTACGCCTGCCACCCCCTGCAACCGGATGCCCAGGGCGCCGCGCCGGCAGACTGGAACGACACCGTGGCGCTGGCCGACCAATGCCTGTACGTCGCCAAGGCCAGCGGCCGTGACGTCTGGGTCGGCGTCACCGCCATAGACACCCCGCGATCATGCGGGCACCCGGACATCCGGGAACTGCGGGCCGGGGTCGATGCCGGCGTCTACACGCTGCGGTGCAGTGACGGGCGCGAGATCGTCTGGCCGGCGTCATGAAGCGCGGGTTCGAGCAACTCGAGAACCTGGCGCCGCCCGGTCAATGACCTGTCGGGTCATGTCGCCGGGTTGACGCCAGGGCTAGTCTTCGCGCCGCAGAATCGGCCCCAAAGCCGATGACAGCCCTGGAGACATGCCATGCCCGAAAGCCATTACCGCATCTGCCCGCTGTGCGAGGCCTGCTGCGGCCTGGAAGTGAAAACCGAAGGTGCCAAGGTCATCAGCATCCGCGGCGCCGACAACGACGTCTTCAGCCACGGCTATCTCTGCCCCAAGGGCGTGAGCCTGAAGGACCTGCACGAGGACCCCGACCGCCTGCGCACGCCGCTGATCAAGCGAGATGGCAAGTTCGTGCCGGCGAGCTGGGACGAGGCCTTTGCCGAGATCGAAAAACGCCTGCTGCCGATCTGGCGTGAGCACGGCCCGGATTCGGTGGCCTTGACCATCGGCAACCCGGCCGCGCACAAGGTCAGCCTGCTGGCCTACACGCCGCGCCTGGTGCGGGCCCTGGGCACGCGCAATGCCTTCAGCGCCTCGACGCTGGACCAGATGCCCAAGCAGCTCAGCGCCGGCCTGATGTTCGGCCACTGGCTGTCCATTCCTCTGCCCGACATCGAGCGCTGCGACTACCTGCTCATCCTCGGTGGCAACCCGATGATCAGCAACGGCAGCCTGTGGACGGTGCCCGACTACCGCGGCAAGGCCAAGGCCATGCGCGCGCGCGGCGGCCGCATCGTCGTCGTCGACCCGCGCCGCAGCGAGACGGCCACGGCGGCCGACGAGCATCTGGCCATCCGGCCCGGCGGCGATGCGCTGCTGCTGGCCGGCATCGCCCACACGCTGTTCGACGAGGGCCTGTTGAAGCTCGGTCGGCTGGCCGATCACATCAACGGTCTGGACGAAGTACGCGCCGCCCTGCTGCCCTTCGCGCCCGAGGTGACAGCCGCCGGCTGCGGCATCCCGGCCGAGGTCCAGCGCCGCATCGCCCGCGAGATCGCCAGCGCGCCGCGCGCCGCCGTCTATGGCCGCATCGGCACCTGCACGACGCGCTTCGGCACGGTCAACTCCTGGCTGGTCGACCTCATCAACGCGCTGACCGGCAACCTCGACCGCGAAGGCGGTGCGATGTTCGCCAAGGCCGCCGCCTTCGCGTCCAATACCCAAGGCAAGCCGGGCAATGGCAAAGGCATCACGACGGGCCGGCGCAAGAGCCGCGTATCTGGTGCGCCGGAAGTGTTCGGCGAACTGCCCATCACCGTGATGGCCGAGGAAATGGAGATCGCCGGCGAGGGCCAGATCAAGGCGCTGATCAGCATCGCGAGCAATCCGGTGCTGTCGGCCCCCGGCGGCCCGCGCATCGCCAAAGCGCTGGAGAAGCTGGACTTCATGCTCAGCCTGGACATCYACGTCAACGAGACCAGCCGCCATGCCGACGTCATCCTGCCCGGCCTGTCGCCGCTGGAGGACCTGCACTTCGACGTCGCCTTCCCACAGCTCAGCCACCGCAACCATGCGCGCTTCTCCGGCCCGGTGTTCGACGCGGCGCCTGGCACGCCGCAGGAGTGGCAGACCATCCTGCGCCTGTGCGCCCTGCTTGAAGGCCGCGGCGTGGATGTCGACGTGGCCCAGCTCGACGACGAGGCCATCGAGGCCGACGTGCGCCGCTTCGCCGGCGACCAGACGCCCGCCGTGCTGGCCGCACTGCAGCCCTGGCGCGGCCCCGAGCGCCTGATCGACCTGCAGTTGCGCGTCGGCCCCTATGGCGACCAGTTCGGCCGCAAGCCCGACGGCATCAATCTCGCCRAGGTCAAGGCTGCCAGCACAGTCGAAGGCGGTGGCATCGACCTCGGTGCGCTCACCGCCCGCATCCCCGAGATCCTGCGCACGCCCAGCGGCAGGATCGAACTCGCACCGCCCTCGGTGCTGGCCGACCTGACCTCAGTCCGGACCGAGCCCGCCCCCGAGTTCAGCCTCATCGGCCGGCGCGACACGCGCTCGGGCAACAGCTGGATGCACAACCTGCCGGTGCTGGCCAAGGGGCCGGACCGCTGCACGCTGCTGGTCAACCCGGGTGACGCGGATCGCCTGGGCCTGGCCGAGTTTGCCCGGATCAAAAGCGCGGTCGGTGAGCTGATCGCGCGCGTCGAGCGCAGCGCCGACATGAGCCCCGGCGTGGTCAGCCTGCCGCATGGCTGGGGGCATGACCTGGACGGCGTGCAGCTCGGCGTGGCGCGCGAGCGGCCGGGCGTCAACATGAACGAGCTGCTGGACGACGCGGCACGGGACCCTTTGAGCGGCAATGCGGTGCTGAGCGGCATCGCCGTGGAGATTGCACCCGCCTGACCTGCCGAGACCGCGACGACCCGCCACATTTTGCGAACAACTTGTCAAGCATCGCCGGGCCGACCTGCCTAAACTCCCAGTAAAGCGGCGGTCGTCCCTGGCGCGCTCGCCACGGACGGCGATGGCGCGACGCATCCGCCAGCGGGAGCGATTTGATGGATGCAAAAGTTGCCGACCCTCCGGTCGTGCTGTTCGTCGATGACGAGGTGTCGATCCTCAGCGCGCTGCGACGGCTGTTCCGGCCCCAGGGTTACCGGGTGTTGCTGGCCGAGAGCGCCAAGGCCGGGCTGGCCATGCTGGAGACCGAACCGGTCGATCTCGTCGTGTCCGACATGCGCATGCCGGAGATGGACGGCGCGGCGCTGCTCGAACAGGTCCACCAGCGCTGGCCGACCGTCGGGCGCATCCTGTTGACGGGTTATGCCGATATCGGCTCGACCGTCGCAGCCATCAACCGCGGGCAGATCCACCGCTATATCGCCAAGCCTTGGGACGACCGCGAGCTGGTGATGTGCGTGCAGGACGGCCTGGAGCGCCGCCGGCTGGAGAAGGAAAACCGCGCGCTGCAGCTGCTGACTCAAAGGCAGAACGACGAACTGCAGGCCTTGAACACCGACCTGGCGGCGCGGGTCAAGGCGCGGACCAGCGAGCTGGAACAGGTCAACGCCATGCTGGAGACCTCGTTCGCGCAGTTGCAGGAGAACTTCCTGCTGTCGATCAACGTGTTCTCAGGTCTGATCGAGCTGCGTGGTGGTGGCATGGCGGGCTATTCACGCGAGGTGGCCGACCTGGCTCGCCGCACGGCGCGGCGGCTCAACCTGGGTGCAGCGGCAGAGGAAGACATCTACATCACCGGCCTGCTGCATGAGGTCGGCAAGATCGGCCTTCCGGACACGATGCTGCGCAAGCCGCTCTCGGCCATGTCCAGCGATGAGCTCGCCCTGTACCGCCGCTACCCGCTCAATGGCGAGGCGGCGCTGCTGCCGCTCGGGCGGCTGCAACGCGTGGCGCGCCTGGTGCGGTCGCACCACGAACGCATCGACGGCAAGGGCTACCCCGATGCGCTGAGCGGCGACGAGGTGCCGCTCGGCGCGCAGGTGGTGAGCGTGGCTTGCGACTACTACGCCGCACAGTCCGGCCGGCTGTCGCTGAAACGCCATTCGGCGGCCGAGGCGCATTCGCTGATCCTCGGCGGTGCCGGCACGCGTTACGAGAAGGCTGTTGTCGAGGCCTTCGAGCTGGCGCTCAAGGACGAGCCCTCCGAGAAGCCGCGTGACCGGGAGCTGCAGCCTCACGAAGTGATGCCGGGCATGGTGCTGTCCCGCGACCTGCTGTCGCCGCAGGGCACGCTGCTGCTGGCCGCGGGTTTCGTCTTCGACAACCGGGTCGTCAGACAGCTGCGCGAATTCGCCGGCCGTGAAGGCGCAAAGCTGCATGTCTTCGTGAAGCTGCCTGAAGGAGGTGCGACGTGAGCGAACGCATCCTGCTCGTCGACGACGAGCCTCACATCCTCAGCGCGCTGCAGCGCCTGCTGCGCAACGGGCTGAAGGACACCGGCGGCGCGCGCTATGACGTCGAAAGCTTCACCGACGGCGCCGTGGCTCTGGCGCGGGCGCGCGAGTGCGCTTTCGCGCTGGCCATCTCCGATCAGCGCATGCCGGGCATGACCGGCGTGGAATTCCTGCGCGAACTGCGTCAGGTGCAGCCCGACTGCGGGCGCATCATCCTGTCCGGCTATGCCGACCTGAACGCGCTGGTGGCGGCCATCAACGAGGCCGAGATCGCCCGTTTCATCTCCAAGCCCTGGGCCGACTTCGACCTGCTCAGCGCCGTGCGCCAGGTGTTGCGCATCCGCGAGCTGACGATGGAGAACCAGCGCCTGGCTGACCAGGTGCGCCAGCAGATGGGCGTGCTCACCGCCCAAGAGGCGGAGCTGCGCCGCCTGGAGCGGCTCGAACCGGGCATCACCCATGTGAAATGGGGCAGCGACGGCTCGTTCATCCTGGAGGACCCGGATGAAGAGGTGAAGTGGTGACCGTACTGACGGTCGACTTCAGCCTCGCGCTGCAGGCCGTCAGTGCGTCGGTCCTGGTGCATGGATCGGACCGCATCCTGTTCGCCAACGCGGCGATGGAACGCTTGCTGGGCTATGGGCTGGAGGCGCTGCAGCAGATGCCGCCGCACGGCTGGGCAGCGCCCGAGTTCGCCGATGAGTTGCAGCGCTATGGCCAGCGGGCGCTGGCCGAGGAAGGCGAGCTGCCCGCGATCGAGATCGAGGCGCTGACGGGCAGCGGCTCGCTGCGCGTGCTGGAAGTCAAGGCGCATCGCGTCATGCTCGACGGCCAACCCTGTGCGGTGCTGACCGGGCAGGACCTCAGCGACATCCGCCACGTGCAGACCAGCCTGCTGGACATCGGCCGCGTGCTCTACCAGATCCTCGAGAACAACCCGGTGGCCACGCTCGTGATCGACAAGTCTCACCGCGTCACGCACTGGAACGCCTCGTGTGCCCAGCTCACCGGCCGCGACGCCTCCGAGATGCTGGGCCGCGACGACACCTGGCGCGCCTTCTACCCCGAAGCCAGGCCGCTGCTGGTCGACCTGATCCTGGACGGCAATGTCGAGCAGGAGCGCCAGCGCCTGTACGGCCGGCACTGCCAACCCTCGCCGCACATCGCCAACGCCTACGAGGTCGAGGGCTACTTCCCCAATTTCGGCCGGGAAGGGCGCTGGCTCTACTTCACGGCCGCCCCGCTGGTCGATGCCCACGGCGAAGTCGTCGGCGCCATCGAGACACTCCAGGACATCACGCGACGGCGCCAGGCCGAGGACGAACTCCGCCGCCATCGCAACGAACTCGAGAACATGATCGCGGACCGCACGGCCGAGTTGCTGAGCACCCACCATGAACTCGAAGCCTTTCTTGAGAACGCGTCGGTAGGCATCATCGCGACGTCCAACCAGTTGATCCAGCGCGGCAACAAGAAGTTCATCGAGATGTTCGAACTCGGTGACGTCCCGCCCCATGGACTGCCGACGCGCCGCCTGTTCAAGAGCGATGAAGACTTCGAAGCGCTGAGCCAGATCGCCATCCCGGTGCTGTCGCGGGGCGGCTCGCTGCTGCACGAGATGGAGGTCTGCACGCTGGCCGGCAACACGCTGTGGGTGCAGATCATTGCCTACGTGTCCAACCCCGAGGAGCCGACAGCGGGCACCTGGTGGCTGCTGCAGGACCGCACGGAGGTGCGCCGCGTGCAGCGTGAGCTGGAGCTCAACTACGAGCGCATCAAGCAGACCAACAACCGGCTCGAGGAAGCGCAGAACCAGCTGCTGCAGGCCGAGAAGATGGCCTCCATCGGCCAGCTCGCCGCCGGTGTGGCCCACGAGATCAACAACCCGATCGGCTTTGTCAGCTCCAACCTCGGCTCGCTGCGCGGCTATGTCCAACCTGTCTTCGCGTTGCTCGCGCTGCTGAGGAAGACGCCGGCCGACGCGCTGCCGGGCGATGTGCGAGAAGAGCTGGACCGGGTGGATGCCGCCGTCGACCTGAGCTTCGTGCAGGAGGACCTGCCCCAGTTGCTCGACGAGAGCGAGGAGGGGCTGTCGCGGGTCAAGAAGATCGTGCAGGACCTCAAGGACTTCTCGCGCGTCGACCATGCCGATTGGCAGGACGCCGACCTCAATGCCGGGCTGGACTCGACGCTCAACGTCGTCATGAACGAGGTCAAGTACAAGGCCGAGGTTCGCAAGGACTATGCCGTGCTGCCCCCGGTGCACTGCATCGCCGCGCAGCTCAACCAGGTCTTCATGAATCTGATCGTCAATGCGGCCCATGCCATCAAGGAGCGGGGCACGATCACACTGACCACGCGCGCCGAGGATGGCTGGGTTCGCATCGAGATCGCAGACACGGGCAGCGGCATGAGCGAGGAGGTCAAGCGGCGCATCTTCGAGCCCTTCTTCACGACCAAACCCGTCGGCCAAGGGACGGGCCTGGGCCTGTCCCTGTCTTTTTCCATCGTGCAAAAGCACGGCGGTCGCATCGAAGTGGATTCCCAACCCGGCGTCGGCACGCGCTTCACGGTCTGGATCCCACTGCACCCGCCGCAGCCCGCCTGAGCTTTTGTGTCCTGCGTGACACAAAGCAACCACAGGGCAGTAACTCACGAAACGCAGACTGGCGGCATCGAAAGCTCGCGCTGCCCGCCGAGTCAGAAGTCACGCAGCGCCTTTGTCGGGCCCCGTATCTCGGCACCCCGGCGCCTAGACTGAACCTGTTTCACAACCCAGAGGGCAAACCCGTCGAAAGGCGGGGACGCAAAGCCACCGGCCTACAGCGCGCAAGCGCCACGGCAGCGGGGCCGCCAAGACCGGCAGGTCTTGATCGGCGTGGCCCTCCTTCGTACGAGAACCCGGCCATGCGCAGTACCCGCCCTGTCTCCTGGACTTCCTGGACCCTCAGCCTGCTGACCGCCGCGGCCCTCACCGCTTGTGGCGGTGGCAGCAGCGACAGCCCGACCGTCCAGGTCAGCGAGGCGGCCTCGGTCATCAACCTGACCGTTGATCTTGCCGATGGCGCCGCCGCCAGTGTCGAGGCTCAGCCCAGCTTCCACACCGCCGCCGTCGATCTCGAAGAACCCGACAACGGTGCCGCACCCCACCGCAGCAACGCCCTGGCCGGTGTCGCCACCCAAGGCCTGACACGCGACCGCCTGGACGACGCCATGCGGCCTCGCGCCTTCGCGGCGGGTGCAGGCGAAGCCGCCCCGATGGCGACGTCCACTGCGGTGACGACCTATACGCCGGCACAGATCCGCGCCGCCTACGCGCAGCCGGCCCTGCCCGCCAGCACCGCCGGCCTGACCGCCGCCCAGGCCGCCCAGCTCGGCGCCGGCCAGACCATCTACATCGTCAACGCCAAGCACGACCCCAACATCGCCGCCGAACTGGCCGCCTTCAACACCAAGTTCGCGCTGCCGACCTGCAGCTCGCGCATCCTGGCTGCCAACGCCAGCCTGCCGCTGGCCAAAGCCTCCGCGTCCAGCTGCGAGCTGGTCATTGCCTACAGCACGACCGCCGGCGCCCTGACCGCCACGGCGCCCGCCTATGACAGCGGCTGGGCCACCGAGATTGCGCTGGACGTGCAATGGGCCCACGCGACGGCACCGCTGGCGCGCCTCGTCCTCATCGAAGCGCCGGATGCCGGCGTCGGCAGCCTGTCCAAGGCCGTGGCCCTGGCCAACAAGATGGGCGCCGGCGTCGTGTCCATGAGCTTCGGCGCCGCCGAGGGCAGCTGGACGTCGAGCTATGACAGCGCCTTCGCCACCGCCGGCATGAGTTACCTGGCCGCCACCGGTGACAACGGCGCGGCCGTGTCCTGGCCTTCGGTATCGACCCGCGTCGTGGCCGTCGGCGGCACCACGCTGAGCTACAGCAGCGGTGCGCGCAGCGAAACCACCTGGACCGGCACCGGCGGCGGCACCAGCGCCTATGTGGCCCTGCCCAGCTACCAGAGCGGCACCATCGGCGGCTACGCCAAGCGCGCCGTCGCCGACGTCGCCTTCAACGCCGACCCCAACTCCGGCCAGTACGTGGCGCTGATTGCACAGGGCACGACGACGACGCGCTGGGTCAGCGCCGGCGGCACCAGCCTGGCCACGCCGCAATGGGCCGGCCTGCTGGCCGTGGCCAACGCGATGCGCGCCGCCGCCAGCAAGGCCCTGCTCGGCCAGCCTCACGCCGCCCTCTACCAGCAGATCGGCGCCGTGCCGACGCAATACGCCGCCGCCTTCAAGGACGTGGCCAGCGGCAGCAACGGCACATGCACGAGCTGCACCGCCAAGACCGGCTATGACACCCCGACCGGCTGGGGCACGCCCAATGTCAGCGCCCTGCTGAGCAGCCTCAGCGGCGCCAGCGTCACGACCTCGACGACCACCCCCACGCCGACGACCAGCAGCGGCCCCACGCTGACGACCACCAGCCTGCGCGGCACGGCCGGCAAGGCTCTCGCCGCCACCATCGGCTACTCGGCGCCGGGCGCGAGCTCGCTGAGCATCAGCATCAGCGGCGCCGCCAGCGGCATGAGCTTCTCAGCCACCGGCAGCGGCCTCGCCCTGAACTGGGCCAACCCGGTAGCCGGCCGCACCAACCTCGTCATCACGCTGAAGGACAACCTCGGCCAGACGAGCACGGGCAACGTGACGGTGACGATCAACGCGAGCTGAACTCAGCACTGGCGACTGCTCGAATACTGCTTCGTCACGATCCAGACCAGCTGACACGGGCAATGAGGCCGCCACCATCGCGTGGCATCAACCTGAGCTCGGCGCCCTCGGCCCGCGCGATGCGCTCGACGATGGCCAGGCCCAGGCCCGAGCCGGGCTTGCCGCCGCGCGCCGTGTCGCCGCGCTGAAAGGGGCGCTTGAGATCGTCGACCCGGGCCGGCGCGATGCCCGGGCCGCGGTCGCGCACCTCGATCCAGGCGGCACCGGCGTTTTCACCGCAGGCCAGCTCGATGGGTGGCGCGCCATGGTTCTGCGCATTGGCGATGAGGTTGAGGACGAGGCGGCGCAACGCCTGCGGCCGTGCGCGCCGATGCACTGCCTGCCCATTGGCCAGCACCGGTTGCGGCAGGCCCGGCGCCAGGGCCAGCGTCTCGGCCAGGAATTCGCGCAGCTCGACGTCCACGGCCGGCAGCTCCTGCTCGGCGGGGTGGGCGGCGCGCGCGTAGTCGAGGAACTGGGTCAGCAGCCCGTCCAGGCCGTGGAGGCTCCGGTCCAGCGTGTCGAGCAGTTCCCTGTCCCCTTGGCCCGCTCGATCGAAAGAACCACGCAGCAACTCGCTGGCGAGGCGAATCTTTGCCAGCGGCGTGCGCAGGTCATGCGACAGGCCGGCCAGCATCAGCAATCGCTCCTCCTCGTCGCGCGCCAGGGCCTCGGCCATGTCGTTGAAGCCGCGCGCCAGCGCCGCGGTCTCGGCCGGGCCGTCAGTGGGCAGCAGCAAGCGGCGCTGGCCGGCACCGACCGCCCGGGCCGCGTCGACGAGGCGGGCCAGCGGGCGGTTGATGCGGCGCTGGATCAACCAGGCGCCGAGCAAGGCCAGCAAGGCACTGGCGCCACTGGCGATCAGCCAGGTGCGCGCGAAATGGTGAGCCGGCTGCACGGCAGGCAGCACCAGCCAGATCGGCGCGCCAGGCAGTTGCACCGCGATGAGGCCGTTGGCTTCGCGCCGCCACGGCAGCTCGCCGCGCTCCAGGCCCAGTTGCATCGCCAGTTCGGCCAGGAAGCCGCGCTCCACCCAGGTCGGCCGGTCGAGCAAGCGCTGCTGCTGGCCCGAGCCGGCGCGCGCATTGAAGCGATCCACGAAGCCGGCGCGCTCGGCCTCGGGCAACAGGCGCATGCCTTCGGCGACGGCCTGCAGGCTGCGCGCGGTCGCCTCGGCCGACTGCTGCAGACGCGGCCGGGCGACGAACTGCGCATAGGCCAGCGCATTGACCAACTGGCCCAGCACGATCAGGCAGACGATGAGCCACAGGTTGCGGCCGAACAGCGTGGACAGGCCGAACTTCATTGCGCGCCCGGCTCAGGAATAAAGACGTAGCCCAGGCCCCACACCGTCTGGATGTGGCGCGGTGTGCTCGGGTCGGCTTCGACAAGGCGGCGCAGCCGCATGACCTGCACATCCAGGCTGCGGTCGCTGACGCCGTGCTCGTCGCCATGCGCCAGGGCCAGCAGCTTCTCGCGGCCCAGCGGCCGGTTGGGCTGGCTGGCCAGCGCGCGCAGCAGCTGGAACTCGACGGTGCTGATCTCCACCGCCGCGCCAGCGCGCTCCAGCCGGCGTTGCGTGGGATAGAGGGTGAAGTCGCCGAAGCGCACCGCTTCCTCGCCCGCAGGGCCGAGGTGGGCACCGAGCTGCTGCTGGCGACGCACCATGGCCTGGATGCGCGCCAGCAGCTCACGCGGGGCGAAGGGCTTGGCCAGGTAGTCGTCGGCGCCCATCTCCAGGCCCAGCACACGGTCGACGAGGTCACCGCGCGCCGTCAGCATCAGGATGGGGATGGTCTCGCCCTGGCCGCGCAGGCGCCGGCACAGCGACAGGCCGTCCTCGCCCGGCATCATCAAATCCAGCACCAGCACGTCAAAGCGCTCACGCGCCAGCAGTTGCGCGGCGGCGGCGGCATCGGGCACGGCGCGCACGCTTTGGCCTTGCTCGGTCAGATAGCGCTGCAGCAGGCCGCGCAGCTCGGCCTCGTCGTCGGCGATCAGGATGCGGCTCATGGGGGGATGTTAGGGAGAAGCCCGCCCCCCACCTTGCCGGAAAACAATGACAAACCGTTGCAAGCCGCGCCCGCCGTCAGGCCCTGCAAGCACTGCAACCCGCGCGGCAACCTTTGCGCGGCCACGGCTGGGCAGCATGGCCCCACCTCAAACGGAGATCGCCATGCGCCACGCCGCCTTCACCCTGCTCACCCTGCTGATTGCCGCCCCGCTCATTGCTCAAGCCGAACCAACGCCACTGCAGCGCGCCGGCGCCGCACGGTTGACGGCCGAGAAGTCTGCGGCCTGCGTGGCCGCCCAGCCCTTCTATTGGGAGATCGGCAACGCCACCCAGCCGCTGGCCGGCGGCAAGGCCGGCGAAAACGGCCCCGAGCGCCACACCGAGATGGCCATCGCCTCCGCCTCCAAATGGGTCTACGCCGCCTTCATGGCCGAGCGCCGCCAGGGCCAGCTCAGCGCCGAGGACGTCAAGTTCCTGCACTTCCAGTCCGGCTACACCTACTACCACGTCTGCCGCCAGAACCAGAGCGTGGCGGCCTGCCAGCAAAGCCTCATCAACGGCCGCGGCCGCCTCAATCCGGCCACCGAAAACCGCTTCGACTACAACGGCGGCCACATGCAGCAGCACGCCATCCTGATGGGCCTGGGCTCGCTGGGCCCGGAGGGTCTGGCCCTCGCGGTGCGGCAGTCGCTCGCACCCACGCTCGGCACGGACTGGTCCTTCAGCTACAGCCAGGCCATGCCGGCCGGCGGCGGCCAGACCAGCGCGGCCGACTACAGCCGCCTGCTGCGCGCCCTGCTGGGCGGCCAGCTGCAACTCGGCCGCTTGCTGGGCAAGGAGGCCGTCTGCACCAACCCACAGGTCTGCCCGAGCGATGCCGTGAAGACGCCCATCCCTGCGACGGAGAGCTGGCACTACAGCCTCGGCCACTGGGTGGAGGACGACCCGCAGGTCGGTGACGGTGCCTTCAGCAGCCCGGGCGCCTTCGGCTTCTATCCGTGGATCAGCGCCGACCGGCGCTTCTACGGCATCGTCGCTCGCGAGCAGCGCCGTGGCGCCCTGGGCGACGACCCCAGCGACAAGCCGGCGGTGGCTTCGGTGAACTGCGGGCGCGAGATCCGCGCCGCGTGGATGGACGGCCAGCCTCGCCGCTGAATGGAGAAGAGATGCCGCCGAAGCCGGCGCACTCCGCGAGCGCGCGCCGGCTTGGGATAACTTGCCGTCTCAGCGCATCCGGTCGGTCTCGAATGCGATGCGATCAACGCTGCCGTCRACGTTGCGGAACAGGCGCACGCGACGCATGCCGTCGGGGCTGACGAGCAGCTCGGTGTTCTCGGCGCGCCAGGTCTCCAGCGGGCTCTCGTCGAGGCTGACGCCCAGACTGCGCACGCCGACATGGACCTTCAGCGTGCGGCCATCGTCCAGCAGAAATTCGCCTCGTGCGTCGCGCAGCATGGCGCGGCCGGTCATGGCGGGCACGGTGGGTTCCTGGGCACTCGCGGGCGCGGTCAGCGTCATGGTTGCGAGCAGAGCGGCCGACAGGGTGAGGGGTCGCAGATTCCAGGTCTTCATGGTGAGGTACTCCTTAGGTTCCCCGAGGCCAGTCGCCTCGGCACAAGCCATAGTGCAAACCCCATGCCAGCTCGAAATGCCAAAGACTTCACGGTCAAACGGCGTCTTCAATCAGTATTCGCCCCAGGTCTGGGCCTGAGCGCCCCGCATCGCGACACCACGCCTCGCGATGGCGCGGCGCTTGACCCTCACGTCACGTGAGGCTTCATCATCCGGCCCGTTTCATGCACGAGCCTGGATATGGACTACACGGTGGGAGAGCTGGCCAAACGGGCCGGCTTGACGGTGCGCACCCTGCACCACTACGAAGAACTCGGCCTGCTGCGCCCCTCGGGCCGCAGCGAAGCTGGCTACCGCCGCTACGGCGAAGCCGACGTGCTGCGCCTGCACCGGGTGCTGGCACTGCGCGACGCCGGCCTGTCGCTGAAGGCCATAGCGCCGCTGCTGGACGGCGAGGCGCCGCAGCCGCTGGCTGACGTGCTGCAGGCCCAGATCGAACAGGTCGAGGCTCAGTTGCAGGCGCAGGAGAGCCTGCTGCTGACGCTGCGCAATGCTGCCAAGCGGCTGGAACTGCAGGGCGATGGCGGCGATGCGGTGCAGGTGCTGCTGGACGCCATGGCCATCCGACGCGTGCACGAGCGCTGGTTCAGCCCGGAGCAGCTGCGCGCCATGCGCCGGCAATGGGAAGCCATCCCCGAGCCGGAGCGCGACGCCGTCGAGCTGGAATGGCCGCAGCTGATCAAAGAAGCTCGCGCGGCGATGGACGCCGGCCTCGACCCGGCCGCGCCCGAGGTCCAGGCCCTGGTGCGGCGCTGGCTGGCGCTGCAGAAGCAGTTCCTGGAAGTGGCGCCCGGCATGAAGGACACCATGCAGCGCATGTATGCCGCCGAGCCCGAACTGGCGCGCCAGTCCGGTGTGACGCCTGAACTGATCGCCTACCTGCGCCGCTCCAAAGAAACATTGCCCCTCGGGGAACAGTCATGAGCGACCCGCGCCGCGACCTCTTTCGCAACGCCAATTTCCGCTGGATCATCGGCGGCGGCCTGCTGTCCATGCTGGGCGACCAGTTCACGCTGCTGGCCCTGCCCTGGCTCGTCATGGGCCTGAGCCGCGACCCGCTGGTGCTGGGCACCGTGCTGGCCCTGGGCAGCCTGCCGCGCGCCATCTTCATCCTGGTTGGCGGCGCGCTGGTGGACCGCCACTCGCCCAAGGCCGTGCTGCTGCTGACCAAGTGGATCAACTTCGCGCTGCTCGGCCTGCTGGCCGCGCTGACCGCCACGGGCGCGGTCACGCTGCCCTGGGTCTATGGCCTGACGCTGGCCATCGGCCTGGCGACTGCCTTCAGCTATCCGGCCGGCAGCGCCATCCTGCCGCAGACCGTGCCGGCCACGCTGATCCAGCCGGCCAACGGCGTGCTGATGGGCGCGCGCCAGCTGGTGCTGCTGCTCGGGCCGGTGCTGGCCGGCCTGCTGGTGACGGCGGGCAGCGAGCCGGCGCTGAGCGGCCACGGCTTGGCACTGGCCTTTGGCTTCGATGCGCTGAGCTTTGCGATCTCGGCCTGGACGCTGTCGCGCGTGCAGGTGGCAGCCAGCGAGGCCAGGCCGCCTCAGCCCGTCTTCGCGGCCATTGCCGAGTCGCTGACGAGCTGCTGGCAGGACCGCGAGCTGCGCGCCCTCTTCATGTATTTCTCGGCAATAGCCTTCTTCGTCGGCGGCCCCATCCAGGTGGCGCTGCCGGTGCTGGCCGCCGAGCGCCTGCCCGGTGGCGCCGCGGCCTTGGGCGCAATGCTGGCCGTGCACGGCCTGGGCGCGCTGGCGGGCATGGCGGTGTCAGGTCTGAAGCCGCATTGGCGCCTGTCCACGCTGGGCGGCACGGTGCTGCTGATCGACACCGTCGCCGGCTGCGTCTTCCTCGCCTTCGGCCATGTGCATGCGGCCTGGCAGGGCGCGCTGCTGCTGTTGCCACTGGGCGCCCTGGGCGGCTTTGTGCAGGTCGCGGTCTACAGCTGGCTGCAAAAGCGCATCCCGCCGGAGATGCTGGGCCGCTCGATGGCGCTGTTCATGTTCATCGTCATGGGGCTGGCACCGCTGGCTTCGGCGGCAGCCGGGGCGGCGCTGCGGGTGCTGGACGTGACGCAGCTGTTCACGGCGGCGGCGTTGTGCCTGCTGGGGGTGGTTGCGTTAGGGGCGTTGTTCACGCCGATTCGGCGGATTGCGTATCTGGAGGCGATGGGTTGAGCGGGATTCGGCTCGCAATGGACCGCCGCATTGCAGCGGTTGCTGACGGTCGGGGCCAGCGCCCGTGCGACAGCAAGGTGCCCATAGCGGAAGGTCGAGATCGACCTTGAAGACCGGCAGCGCAGCGGTTGCCGTCATCCGCGGCAGGTTGCCGATTTCATGGTCCGATGCGCGAAGCCGTCATTTGCTCACCGGTCGACGCGGCAGCAGCACGACCGCTATGGAGGGTGAAGCCGCCATCCAGGAGGAGGGCCGCCGCTCACCCTGGTCAAGTCTGGATGAATGTCTGCTGCTCAAGGGATCGAACGGGTGCTCCCGACCCATTTGCGACATTCGCCATGCTCAATTGGGCGCCGCAAACCTGCCTTTCGCGCCGCCCAGCGACGGACTCAAAAGTTCGATCTGCATCGAGTGCCCTGATGGGCTCATAGGGGAATTGACTGTGCCCCCGGCAGGTATTCACCAGCCCTCGGCGGACCGCAGCGGGAAGCCGAATCTACGCCGGTCTCAAGCATGTTGCAGACCTGCTGGATTGCTATCTCGAGCTCATCCTGATTGCAGAGGTACTCGTCAATTTTCCCGAACGACGTGTACCGCGAACGATTGAATCCGTCTTCGATATCGTTGAACCAAACGACCATGCCCCCGATCACGGCGACCGCCCAAAAACCGCCGCCCCCCTCCCATATGTAGGCTCGGACCACTTCGCTGGCTGAATTCGAATAGCTTCCCACAACCGCGCCTGCTGGATGTTCATCCGTGCTTCGCCCGCGTTGATAAGGTCCCACAGCGATGCTTCTGAGATTGGCTTCCAGTTCATAGGTGTTTTCGGGAGGTCTAACGAACGCTTTTGGCCGAACAGCGACGTCATCGGCCCCTGGCGACGTCCAGGGTTTCCACCCAAGGCCGAGCAGTGCCCCAGCCGATGATGAAGTCGTGATCATTGCTGCACAACAAGTAGCTGCCATCTTCATCACAGACGTAAAACTCAAGCGCGGGGCATTCGAGCAACACCCGGAGCAGGTCATAGCCGCTCCCGAACTTCCAGATGTACGCTGCTTCACTCAAAAACATCAAACACGACTTTGCTCCGACAAAATCGGCGACGAGCTTCCAACCATCCGGCCTCCTTGTCCCGCCGGGAGCATAGGTCTCGTCCCACGGTGTGCTCGCGGAAGCGTCGACTCCTAGCCGCTCCCGAAGTCGAAGCTTGAGATTTCGCGCATCCTCTAAGTTCAGGGAATTTGCGAAGGTCCCAGTCGTCTGTATTGCTTGAAGGACGTGGCTGTTCAAAGGCAACGGACGGTCATGGGGCAAAGATAGCCTACTCGAAAGCCGCCGCTGGTGGGCGTCCGCTCCTGGCCGAGACCGGGTTTCCATTAGATCTGCCGTTAGCCGACCCCGGTCAGGCCAACCAACCAAGCCAGCCAGCCAGCCAGCCAGCCAGCCAACGTCAGCTTACGGTATCGCCTGGCAAGACCCGGTCCCGGCCAGGAGCGGAGGTTCACTCCGGCGCGACCAGCGGCTGGTCAGCTCAGAAAGCTGTCGCCCAACGAATGAAAGGGACTTCCCGTCCCGAACTAGCCGCGTTGCGGCAACCGGCAACCAAGTGCCACGATGGGAAGTGCGATCTCTCATCAACTCATTCGGAAGGGGAAGGCCATGAAAGGCCCTGCTCATAGGTCGGACGTCGCACGCTTCGCTATCTCGGTAAGGCCAGTGCGAAGTCCCTCCTTTGCCTTCTGAGGGTCTGCTAAGAGAGCATCGCGGTTTGGAAAGGTAAACTTGGTGTCTCGCACAATATGTGTGAATTTCCCAAGAGGCTTTGACGAGTAGACAATTCCGTCTGAAAAGTGTGTTTCTGTACAATTGCTTGAAGCCAATCTTACCGACGCGAATACACGCGGCTCCACTCCGGACTCTACTGAATAACCTGTGGAAATCGAGCTAAAAAGTACGGCATCGAATTTTCCAGATATCGAGGAGCAGTCTATTTCCTTACCATCGGCTCTTTTGGGCAATTGCGCCAATTGGGCAACTTCATAACCCTTGGACTGGAGAAGAGCAATAACACTGTCATTCCAGTGCCGGGCGACGTCTGGATTGGTGAGCTTGACAGAGGCGGTGAACTCCTTCGTTGCATTCTCTGCTCGTGTGGCTTCGATTCCTCCCAAAATTAGTCCCCCAATGGCTCCGAACATATAGAGGRCCGCGCCGCCTGGTGCTTGTCCTGGATTTAGAAAATACTTTTCTGGCTCAGCTACCGATATTACCGCCACTGTTTTTATCTTCTTCTTGGACTCGGACGAGAACGCAGTTTTGTCTACTGTGGCACATCCTCCGGTCAGTAATGAAACCGAAAGTACTGCTGCAAAGCTACGGCGCGAAATCAAGGGGTTCTCCAGTTTAGTGGTTTCAAAATTGCGAGCCGTAGCCCGAAAACGGCGGGTATGGCGCTCAGATGATGCCAGTCCCTGGCTCGCACGAACTCGGTGAAAACTGCCATGCGCCAGGCCGATTCAGCGGCCGCTGTGCGCGCGCATGCTGTCGGTCGATGGCTCCAGTTCAAAGCCCTTCAGAGCTGCTGTTGACCGGTGTGGGGCGCTGGACCTCAGGCGTCGCTGGGACGGATTCCACCGAGCGGCAGGTCCTGGATGTGCAGCAGTCACTCGGCCCCGCGGGGCGGCGAATGACCGGTAGCGGCGGCAGCGACCATCGAATCGCCAAAACTGGAAATCGACGGCCAGCCCGGAGCTGCGGACCGGAGGATTTCCGCTTTGGGCACTTTGCTGACCCTCGGGCGCCAACTACCAAGGACAGCCCCCAGCCTTGAGCCGCCTTTGCTCAACGGGAACCCTAAGCTTCAACAGCCAGCTTCGCATTCAACCTCGCCGCCAGATTGACCGCCCGCAGGAAGACCCGGAACTGTTCTACCGCGTCGGATGCTTCCCCCGGCTCCGAGCCCAGCTTGGCCAGGCCGAGCAGCCGGCTGTAGAGCTGGGCCTGCTCGGGGCCGATGGATTCACTGAAGGCCAGCATATGCAGCAGTTGGCTGGACGTGATCTGCATCTTGGGGCCCAGCCAGCCGCCCCATTTCCTGACGGCGGCCTCCTTGCGTTCGAACACGCGCGGCTTGGCTCGCTGAGCCTCGACCGGGGCGCCGTCGATGCCGAGGTCGGCGAGGTATTTGAGAAGCAGGACCAGGTTGGCGTCCTTGCCGTCATCGGGCAGGCGCGCGAGCAGCCAGTCCTCGGCCTCCTTGCGGATGGGGTAGTCCACCTTGCCGATGCAGCCGAAGGCCCGGCCCGACAGATTGGCCGGACAACCCTTGCATTCGCCATCCAGCTCGCTGAGCGGCGCAATCATGTCCAGCAGTTGCCCGACCGTCACCTGTGTCTGCTTGGCCGTCCCGTCCGGGCTCTTGACGGTGATCTCGACCGTGCATTTGCTGGTCAGCGTCTCGCTGTCGGCGTGGGGAAATTTCTCGCGGAACTGGGCGATCGCGAATTCCGCAATGCCGCGGTGCCTGACCATGGACCGCAGCCTGACCTCTGGCGTGTACCGCCGGGCCGTACAGGGCCGCTGCAGTGCGAAATCGATAGCCATCTGATCCCTCCCTGGCGTGGCTCTTTCGCGCAGGAGTTTCGATGAAGCCTGCAGCTGCGCCAGCCCCCCGGATCCAGGGTGCAGTTGCTATTTACAACGGCAAGCCGGCCCGGATGCCACTCGTTGATCCGCCCAAGCGGCTGGCGCGGCCTGCCCCTGAGCTGGGATAGTCGCTTGGGCCAGTCCGTCGATGCTGAGAGGGCTCGAAGCTCGACGTCAAGCTGGTTCAGCCCCTCCACAAGAGCGGATGCAGTCTCGAAATCCATCGGCTCCTTCTCCAGCAGGTCTTCGCCCTGCGCTTCGCGCAGCGCGGAGCCGGGCACTGTCGGTTCCTGGGCACTCCCAGGCGCGGTGAGCGCCCCGCATCGCGACGCCGTGCCTCGCGGTAGCACGGCGCTACCTGTCCTTCGGCCGTCCGGCGGTGGCCGGCCGGCTTCATCGGCCCGTCACCGTTAAATAGTTCTCTGGTCAGGCCACCATCCTCATGATCGAATCTGGCCTGACCAATTTTTCGTGCGTCCCATGAAGTAAAGGGAACCATGTCCAGACCTTCCTCCTCCCGCCGGCCGGATCGGCGTCGCAGCCCGCTGAACCGGAATTTCACTGCCGCGCTGTGGGCCGCGCTGCGCCGGATCGCGCGCCGGCTTCCCCGCCAGCCGGCCTCGCCGGTCCAGCTGCCATTGTCGGAACCGGCAGCCGCAGAAGCGAAGGCGCTGGCACGGGCCCTCACCGAATTGCTGGGCCAGCATCCGTCGACGCGGCGGGTGATGCGGCATCTGGGCTACGTGGAACACCAACTGGCCCGGCAAGGTGCAGCGGCCCTCTCGGAGATGCCCGTGCACATCGTGGCGACCGCGCTGTCGCAACTGGAGGCGATCGTCAGCAACTGGTCCAACCGCGACCTGGCGGAGCTGCGTTCGCGAATGGCCGTGGCCGTCAAGAAGGGCTCCGAGGATGAGTTCCTCGGCCCCGATGGCGAAAGGCGCTCGGTGTTCGCGACGGCGTCACGCCTCCTCGTCGGGGACGTGAATCACTCGGTGTTTGAGGAATTGCAGCGGCAATACCATGGCTTGGTCTCCCCGGAAGGCATCGAGGCGGCCCTGGGCGTCGCGGCCTCACGCGCAACTCCGGCTACGGCCTGACTTCAGCTGCGAATCTCCGCGCTGACCTCCTGAGGTCGCAGCGCTGAACCCCGCGCCGCCTATCGCCCGGCCAGCAAGGTCGCCACCTCCGCCGCCGACCGCACGCCCAGCTTCGCAAACACCCGGGCCCGGTGCACTTCCACGGTCCGCACCGACACGTTCAGCTCGTCGGCAATGACCTTGTTGAGCTTGCCCGCCGCCACGCGCGTCATGACCTCGCGCTCGCGCTCGGTCAGGCTGGCCAGCCGCGCGCTGCGCTCGGCCACGTGCGCGCCCTCGGCCTGCATGGCCGCGTCCACGGCCAGGGCCTGCTCGATACGGTCGGCCAAGGCGTTGTCGCTGTAGGGCTTCTCCAGGAAGTCGAAGGCGCCCTTCTTCAGCGCCTCGACGACCATGGGGATGTCGCCATGGCCTGTCAGGAAGAGCACCGGGTTCCTCAGCCGGCGCGCCAGCAGTTCGTCGTGCAGGCGCGTGCCGCTCATGGGCTCCATGCGCACGTCGAGCAGGAACACGCCTTTGGGATTCCCTTCGCGGTCCAGCATCTCCAGCAGCGCCGGGCCGCCGTCGAAGGCGCGCACATGGAGGCCCCGCGAGCGCATCAGGAAGGCGAGTGCGTCACGCACGCCAGGGTCGTCATCGACGAGATGGATCGTGCCTTCAGCCATGGATCGTTTCCGTCTGGGTTTGCGGGCTCAGCGGCAGGCTGAACGAGAACAGCGCGCCGCCATTGGCGGCCTCGCTGGCGTCGAGCACGCCCTGATGGGCCTCGATGATGGAGCGGCAGATGGCCAGGCCCATGCCCATGCCGTCGGCCTTGGTGGAATAGAAGGCCGCGCACAGCTGTTCGACACGCCGGCCCTGCAGGCCAGGGCCGTTGTCCTGCACATCGACGCGCACGAAGTCGCCCACGACGCGGCTGCTGACTGCGATGCGCCGGCCGCCGTTCCCGGCCGGGCGCGCCTGCAGCGCATCCGCGGCGTTGCGCACCAGGTTGATGACCACTTGCTCGATCAGGACGGCGTCGGCCAGCATCGCCGGCACGCCCGGCGCGAGGCTCACGTCCAGCGTGACGCCGCGGCGCTGGCAGTCGCGCTTGAGCAGCTCGATGGCGGCGGTGACGACCTCATGCAGATCGCAGGGCTCGTGGCGAGGTTCGCGCCGCGTCAGAAACTCGCGGATGCGCGCGACGATGCGGCCGGCGTGCGCGGCCTGCTGGCCCAGGCGCTGCAGCGCGCCGAGCACGAGCTCGTCCTGCACGCCGAGCTTGGCCAGCGAGTTGGTGATGCCGGCGCCATAGCTGGCTATTGCCGTGAGCGGCTGGTTCAGCTCATGGGCCAGCGTGGAAGCGACCTCGCCGAGCATGGTCAGCCGGGCGTTGTGGGCCAGGGTCTCGACCTGGCGGCGCTCACGGTCTTCAAGGCGCTTGCGCTCGGTGATGTCGATGATGCTGCCCATCCAGCCGATCTGGCGGCCACCGGCGTCGACCAGCGGCGACTCGAACACCATCACGTCGACCATGCGGCCTGAAGCGTGCCGCCAATGCGCTTCGTAGCCCTCGCGCGGCGCATGGCCGGCCAGGTTGCGGCGGTTGCGCTCCGCCACCTCGGCCAGTGCGTCGGGCGGCCAATAAGGCATCGGCGGCAGCATGCCGACCAGCTGTTCGGCGGGCAGGCCGACCATGTCGCAGAAGGTGCGGTTGACGTACAGCAAGCGGCCGTCGAAGTCGCGGGCGCGCAGCGCAACAAGCGCCGAGTCTTCCATCGCCCGGCGCCAGGCGGCCTCCGTGCGGCCGGCCACCTCGGCCCGCTGCACCTGGCGCATCTGGCGGCGCAGCAGCCAGCTGGCGACGGCGATCAGCGGCAGGAAGCCGGCCACCAGCACCCAGGCCAGCGGCCGCACGCCGTTGACGGCGGGGTCGCGCACCGTCAGCTCCAGCGCGGCGTCGGTCAGCGTCGCCTGCGTGAGCGGGCTGGCGCGCAGCGGGCCGGTCAGGGCGACGCGGTAGCTCGGCTTCTCGCCCAGGGCAGCGCGCAGGGGCGACTCGGTCGTGGAGGCGATGACCTGATCGGCGCTGTCGATGAGCTGCACGTCGTATTTGCGCGCCAGCCACCAGGGCACGCCACGCTTGAGCAGCAGGGCTGGCGCATAACGCACCACCAGCACGCCGTCGGGCGCGACGCGGGCGGTCAGGTGCAGGGACAGGCCGTCCTCATAGCGGTTGGCCTCGGACTCGGCCGGCACCTCGGCCAGCACGCGGTTGCTGCGCGAGTCCAGCCAGGTCACAGCCAACCAAAGGCGGCGCAGGCCGGCGTTGACCTCGGGGTGGGCCGCCAGCGCCGCGGTGCTGGGCACCTGGCCGGCCAGGCCCGCGGCGAGCTGGCGCAGATGGGCCTGCTCCTCGTCGATGCGGTCGCGCAGCTGGGCCTCAGTGCTGAGGGCGTCGGAAATCAGCGTCTGGCGCTGCAGCTCCTGCTCCTCGGCCTCGTTGGCGCGCACCCAGGTCAGCACGCCCCCCACGAACACCAGGGACAAACCCAGGGGTGCCAGCCACAGGCTTCGGGTCAAGAGCTCGCGCAGCGTCATGGAGTGCAGTCTAAGAAGAGAGTAGGCCGCGCGAAATGTGGAACTCCACAACTATCTGCAGGGTCCCGGGCTCGGAAGAATGCCGTCCAGACCCCTCATTCCAATATCGGAGACAAACCATGATCCTGCGCCGTCTCGCACTCGCCGCCGCCCTGGCCCTGCCTTTCAGCCTGCCCACGGCGGCCTTCGCCCAGGCCCCCATCGTCATCAAGTTCAGCCACGTCGTCGCGCCCGACACGCCCAAGGGCAAGGGCGCCCAGCGCTTCAAGGAGCTGGCCGAGCAGAAGACCGGCGGCAAGGTCAAGATCGAGCTCTACCCCAACAGCCAGCTCTACAAGGACAAGGAAGAGATGGAGGCCCTGCAGCTGGGCTCGGTGCAGATGCTGGCGCCGTCCCTGGCCAAGTTCGGGCCGCTGGGCGTCAAGGAGTTCGAGGTCTTCGA
>NZ_JBFUMO010000034.1:0-23085 GCF_054049355.1 Roseateles sp. P5_E11
GCGCTGAGCCGCTGCCGTCAGGCGGGCTGCACGCCGGCTCGGCCGTCTTGCACGGCGAAACGTGCCACCGTCCGGATGGCGCTGTCAGGCCGCAGGGCATCGTCCAGCGACCGAACCGCCGCCCGCAGCCCCGCCTTGTCGACCACGAAGGCCATGTAGCCACGCTGGTCGCTGCGGCCGTAGTGCAGGTGCGGGTTGTGCGGCAACACCTCGTCCAACCGCTGCTGCTTGCCACCCCAACTGGTGATGGAACTGCCGCAGAACTCGCTGGCGACGACGGGCGAGTCGGGGTCGTCGAAGTCGGCCTTCAGGTCTGCCACGATGTGCGAATGCACGTCGCCGCCCAGCACGACGACGTTGGGCACCTGGCGTTCGCGCACGGTCGCCAGCAGCCGGTTGCGGGCCGGCGCGTAGCCATCCCAGCCGTCGGTCCAGTAAGTGGGCTCAGTCGCGTTCCAGTTCATGCGCGCCATCAACGTCTGCTGTGCGACGAGATTCCAGCGGCCCGGCGTGGTGTCCCAGCCCTCGGCCAGCCAGCGTTCCTGGGCCGCGCCCAGCAGCGTGCGTTTCGGGTCCAGCAGCTCCGGGCACTCACGCAGCGGCAGCGTGTTGCTGCCGTATCTGCCGGCCTTGGTGCACAGCTGCGGGTCGCGGTACTGGCGGTCGTCCAGCGCATGGATGACGGCCAGCCGCCCCCAGGTGTGGCGGCCATGCATGCGCATCTCCACACCGCGCGGGCGCCAGGCCTTGGGCAGGGGCTGGTGCTCCCAGCAGGCCTGGTAGGCGGCGGCCCGGCGCGCCGGGAAGTCCTGCGCGATCTTCTCGCCGCGCAGCCCGGCGTAATCGTTCTCGACCTCGTGGTCGTCCCACACGTACAGCCAGGGCACGGCGGCATGCATGGCCTGCAGCGCGGGGTCGGACTTGTACTGCGCGTAGCGGCCGCGGTACTGGTCCAGCGTCACGGCAGCACCGCCTTCCACGGCCCGCACGCGGCCCGGTGCCGCGCCGTATTCATAGATGTAGTCGCCCAGGAACATGACCAGGTCCAGCTCCTCGGCCAGCATGTGGCGCCAGGCGGCGAAGAAGCCGTGGTCCCAGCGCTGGCAGCTGGCGATGGCAAAGCGCAGCGGCTCCAGTGCGTCCGCGGCCGGCGTGGTGCGCGTGCGGCCTGCCGGGCTGCGCTGGCCCAGGGCTTCGAAGCGGTACCAGTACCAGCGGCCGGGCTTGAGCCCTGCGGGCTCGGCGTGCACGCTGTGCGCCCAGGCGCCTTCAGCGATCTCGGTGCCCGAGGCGACGCGGCGCTGAAAGGCTTCATCCTCCGCAACCTCCCAGCGCACCTCGACGCGCGCCGGCAGGTCAGCGCCGGTCAGCCGGGTCCACAGCACCATGCCGTCAGGCGTCGGGTGACCGGATGCGATGCCCAGCGCGAAGCGCGGCGCCACGTCCGCTCGCGCATGGCGCAATAAGCCGGGCGCGAGGCCGGCGGCCAGGGACAGCTGCAGCAGGTGGCGGCGATGGGTGTCCATCGCCGCATTCTGGCTTGGTTAGATCGCCAAAGGATCCACGTCCACGGCCCAGCGCAGCACGGCCTTGTGCTCGCGCTTGAGCGCGATCAGCTCCGGCACCCAGCCGCGCAGGAAGGCCTGCAGCCGTGCGCGCTGCGTGGCCTCCACCAGCATCTGCATGCGCTCCACGTCCGCCACGCGGGCCACCGCGTGCGGCACCGGCGGGTAGACCAGCACGCCGTCGTCATGCATCAGCTCCGCGGCGGCCGTCAGGAAGGCCTTGGCCGCCTCCACCGTGCGCGCCTCAGCGCGCAGCAGCGCCAGGTGGGCAAACGGCGGCAGGCTGGCGGAGCGGCGCTCGGCCAGTTGGTCGCTGGCGAAGCGCACATAGTCGTGGCGTGCCAGCGCCTGGTAGAGGGCATGGTCGCGGTGCCAGGTCTGCACCCACATCTCGGCCGGCGTCTCGCCAGATGCATCACGACCCGCACGGCCGCCCGCCTGCATCAGCAACGCGAACAGGCGCTCCGGYGCGCGGAAGTCGCTGCTGAAGAGAGCCCCATCCGGGTTCACCGCGGCGACGAAGCGGATGCGCCGGAAGTCGTGCCCCTTGGTGACCATCTGCGTGCCGACGAGGATGTCAACGTCACCGTCATGCACGGCCTGCAGTTGCGCTTCCAACTCGCCCTTGCGGCGCGTCGAGTCGGCATCGATGCGCAGCACGCGCGCGCCGGGCAAGGCCTCGCCGAGTTGCTCCTCCAGCTTCTCAGTGCCGCGGCCGATGGGGGCGATGTCGTGGTTGCCGCAGTTCGGGCAGGCGCTTGGCACGCGCTCCGTGAAGCCGCAGTGGTGGCAGCGCAGCGTGCGGTCGCGCTTGTGGAAGACGCGCCAGGCGCTGCAGTGGGGGCAGTCGCTCTTCCACTGGCATTCGCCGCAATGCAGCACCGGTGCATAGCCGCGGCGGTTCAGGAAGACGAGGCTTTGCTCGCCGCGCTCCAGTCGTGCCTTCAGTTCGGCCAGCAGCGGCGCGGTCAGCGCGGTCGTCACGCCAGCGGTGGGCGGCAAGGCCTTCATGTCGAAGAGCCTGACGCGGGGCAGCGCGCCGCCGCCGATGCGGGCGGCCAGCGTCAGGCGCTCATAGCGGCCGCTTTCGGCGTGCTGCCAGCTCTCCAGCGACGGCGTGGCCGAGCCGAGCACGACAGGCACCTTGAGGTCATGCGCGCGCCAGATGGCCAGGTCGCGCGCCGAGTAGCGGGCGCCGTCCTGCTGCTTGTAGGAGGGATCGTGTTCCTCGTCGACGACGATCAGCCCCAGCTCGGGCAGCGACGCGAATACCGCCAGCCGCGTGCCCAGCACCAGCCGCGCGCGGCCGAGGTGGGCGGCCAGCCAGTTCTGCAGGCGCTGGGCCGGCGTCAGCGCGCTGTGCAGCGACACGATGGCCAGGGGCTGAGGCAGCAGCGCCGCGAAGCGTTCGGTAAAGCGGGCCTCCAGTTGCGGCGTCAGGTTGATCTCGGGCACCAGCACCAGCACCTGGCGGCCCGCCGCCAGCGCGGCTTCGGCGGCGCGCAGATAGACCTCGGTCTTGCCGCTGCCGGTCACGCCGAACAGCAGCAGCGGCTTGCGCTCGCCGCCGTCGATCTGGGCCGTGATGCGGGTGACGGCCTCGGCCTGCTCCGGCGCCAGCTCGGGCCGGACCGGTTCCGGCACGGCGACCGCCTTGGCGACCTTGCGGTCCAGCTTGCGCAAACGCGCAGCCAACTGATCAGGCGAAAGTTCACGCAACTGCGGCGGCAGCACCGCGCTGGCCAGTTCGCCTACGCTGCGCTGGTAATAGCCGGCGGCGAAATCCAGCAGCCGGCACCAGTCGGCGCCCAGCGGCGTCAACGCGTCAAAAACGGCGGCCACCGGCCGCAGGGTGACGTCTGGCGCCATGGTTTCGTCGCCCGGCCAGACGATGCCCAGCAGTTCACGCTTGCCCAGCGGCACCCGCACCAAAGTGCCTGATGCGAGCGCCTGCTCACTCGCGTAGTCAAGCGGGCCATTCAAGCCGCTGTGCTGAGGGGCGTCGACCGCCACGCGCACCGTTGCAGGGCCTTCAGCTTCAGCCATGCGCAGCTCCGCGCTTCTTGTGAAGCAGTGGCTCAGCAAGTGGCTGCAAGTACATGATTCTTAAAGGCTCTTGGGTTGCCCACAATTTCTGTGGATAAGTTTGTGAGCAAATCGCCCCGTGCGGGCCGATAGAGCGCCAGAGCGGGACGAACCGCCCCAAATCCGTTCGTCGGCGCCATTTGAGTGCTGCCTTGAAAATCAAGCACTTAGCACGAATTCGGGAAAACTCTTAGGTGCGCCGCACCAACGACAGTCCGCCGCCCTCGCCTCCCGAATTTTGGGGATAAGTCATCGCGGAACTGCAGATTTGACGGCCCTGTCAGGCTGCAGTTCGCAGGCGGCGCGAATGCTGGTGAACCTCGTCCACCAAGGCTTCCACGCTCTCGGGCGGTGTGAACTGGCTGATGCCATGGCCAAGGTTGAAGACATGGCCGTGGCCGGCGGCGGGCTTGCCGAAGCTGTCCAGCACGGCCCGGGCCTGAGCACGTACGGTTTCGGGTGGCGCGAACAGCACATTGGGGTCGAGGTTGCCCTGCAGCGCGACCCGATCGCCCACGCGGGCACGGGCGGCGCCAAGGTTCATCGTCCAGTCCAGGCCGACGACGTCGGCGCCGGCGTCGGCAATCTCGTCCAGCCACAGGCCGCCGCCCTTGGTGAACAGCAGCCGAGGAATGCGCACGCCACCGTGCTCGGTCTTCACCTGGCTCAGCACCTGGCGCGAATAGGCCAGGCTGAACTGCTGGAAGGCGCCGTCGGCCAGCACGCCGCCCCAGGAGTCGAACAGCATGACGGCCTGGGCACCGGCTTCGATCTGGGCGTTCAGATAGGCGGCCACCGAGCGGGCGTTCACGTCCAGGATGCGGTGCATCAGGTCGGGGCGCGAATACATCAGGCTCTTGACGAGGCGGTAGTCGTCGGAGCCCCCGCCTTCCACCATGTAGCAGGCCAGGGTCCAGGGGCTTCCGGAGAAGCCGATCAGCGGCACGCGGCCGTTCAAGGCCTCGCGGATGGATGTGACGGCGTCGAAGACATAGCGCAGCTTGTCCATGTCGGGTACTTCCAGCGCTGCCACCGCGGCCTCGTCGCGGACCTGCCTTGCGAATTTCGGGCCCTCGCCCTGCTGGAAGGACAGGCCCAGGCCCATCGCGTCGGGCACCGTCAGGATGTCGCTGAACAGGATGGCGGCGTCCAGCGGGAAACGCTCCAGCGGCTGCAACGTCACCTCGGTGGCGTAGTCGCGGTTGGTGGCCAGGCCCATAAAGCTGCCGGCCTTCTCGCGCGTGGCGCGGTACTCGGGCAGGTAGCGGCCCGCCTGGCGCATCAGCCAGATGGGCGTGTGCTCGGTGGGCTGGCGCAGGCAGGCGCGCAGGAAGGTGTCGTTTTGCAGGGGGGCGAACATGACCAAATTATCCCTGCTGGCCCCGGCACGATCCGGCGCGTCGCGGGAGCGTCGTTTGCCCTTGTCTGCCATCCTCCCAGCAGCGAGATGCGTCCATGATCCGAATCCTCGTCACCGTGGCGGCCGCCGCCAGCCTGTCGGGCTGCGGCTACAACCAGTTCCAGACCCTTGACGAGCAGGTCAGCGCCAGCTGGGCCGAGGTGCTGAGCCAGTACCAGCGCCGGGCCGACCTCATTCCCAACATCGTCAACACGGTCAAGGGTGAGGCCAGTTTCGAGCAGGAGACGCTGACCCGCGTCGTCGAGGCGCGCGCCCGCGCGACCAGCGTGCAGGCCACGCCGGAGCTGGTCAACGACCCCGAGGCGTTGAAGAAGTTCCAGGCCGCACAGGGTGAGCTGAGCAGCGCGCTGTCCCGGCTGCTGGTGGTCACCGAGAACTATCCCAACCTGAAGGCCAACCAGGGCTTCCAGGATCTGCGCGTGCAGCTCGAAGGCACCGAGAACCGCATCACCGTGGCGCGCAACCGCTACATCCAGACAGTGGCCAGCTACAACGTCCACACGCGCAGCTTCCCGAACAACCTGACGGCCATGCTGTTCGGCTACAAGGCCAAGCCCAACTTCACCGTGCAGAACGAGGCGGCCATCACGACGGCGCCGACGGTGGACTTCGGCACGACGGCCAGGCCGGTGGCACCGGCCGCGTCGAAGTAGCCGCGCGATGCGCTGGCTGACTGCCTTGCTGCTGCTGTTGGCGGCGCCGTGGGTCCAGGCCCAGGGCGTGCAGCCTGTGCCGGGACTGAATGCCCGCGTCATCGACCAGACCGCCACGCTCGACGCCACGCAGCGCCAGGCACTCGAAGACCGGCTGGCCGCCTACGAGCGCGCGTCGGGGCCGCAGATCGTGGTGCTGATGGTGCCGACGACCGCGCCCGAGGACATCGCCGCCTATGCCCAGCGCGTCGCCGACCAGTGGAAGATCGGCCGCCGCGAAGTGGGTGACGGGCTGCTGATCGTCGTCGCCAAGAACGACCGCAAGATGCGCATCGAGGTGGCCAAGGCCCTCGAAGGCGCGGTGCCCGACCTGGCCGCGCGGCAGATCATCGACACGGCCATGAAGCCGGCCTTCCGCAATGGCGACTACGCCGGTGGCCTGCAGGCGGCCATCGAGAAACTGCAGGCGCGCATCAACGGCGAAGGCCTGCCAACCCCCGCTTCCGCGCCGCACGCCGGTGACAACGAGGGCTTTGGTTTCCAGGACCTCGGCATGCTCTTCTTTATCGGCGTGCCGGTTGTCGGCATGCTGCTGACCGGCCTGTTCGGCCGCAAGCTGGGCAGCCTGGCCACGGCAGGCGCCGCCGGCGCGGCGGGTTGGGCCTTTGGCGGCGGCCTCGTCGTGGCCGGCATAGCCGCGGTCGCGGCCCTGGTGCTCGTGGGCCTGTTCGGCATCGGCGCCGCTCGACGAAGTTCCGGCCTTGCCGGACTCAGCGGCCGCCGCGGCGGCATGCTGATCCCRCCCATCATCTTCGGCGGGGGTGGTGGCGGGGGTGGTGGCTTCGGTGGGGGCGGCGGCTTCTCTTCCGGCGGGGGCGGCAACTTCGGCGGCGGTGGCGCCTCGGGAGACTGGTGATGGCGCGCCTGTCACTCCAGCGCTTCATCCGCCATCGCCTCTGGGACGAGGACGATGCCCGCCGCGTGCTGCCACCCGAGGCGCTGGTGCGGCTTCAGCAGCGCGTGGCCGACAGCGAGCAGCGCCACAGCGGCGAGATCCGCGTCTGCGTCGAAGCCAGCCTGCCACTGAGCTACCTCTGGCGCGACGCGCCGGCGCGCGAACGGGCCGTCACGATGTTCGCCAAGCTGGGCGTGTGGGACACGGAGCACAACAACGGCGTGCTGATCTACCTGCTGCTGGCCGAGCACCGCATCGAGATCGTCGCCGACCGCGCGCTGGCGCGCCGCGTGGGCGCCGGTCACTGGCAGCAGCTGGTCCAGGCCATGAGCGAGGCCTTCCGCGCCGGCCGCTTCGAGCCGGGCCTGGTCGACGCCATCGCGGCCGTGGACGCGCTGCTGGTGGCGCACTTCCCGCGTGACGCGAGCGCCGCCACGCCGCGCCTGAACGAACTGCCGGACGAGCCGCTGCTGGGCTGAGCGGCCCGCGCCTGGCTACAGCAAGGCCAGGCTCTGCCGGCCGACCCAGGTATCGCCGGCTTGCAGCTCGATGGGGCGACCGACGCATGCCGCCTCCACGCACAGCATCTCCGACCAGCCTTCGGGCGGCATGTCGGCCAGCTTGGCGCAGCGCTCGGGGCCGGGGTTCCAGACCACGGCATCCTCAAAGCCCTGCTGGCGGACGGCCACCTGGCGGCGGTCCTCGGTCACCAGCAGCGGACGGTCCTTGACACCGAAATAGATGCGGTCCAGGTCCAGCACGCCCTTTTCGCCGGTCAGCAGCAGATCCATGCGCTGCAACGCCTCGGCCTGCTTGATGCTGTCGAAATAGCGCAGGCCGGCCAGCCCTTCGACGCTGACGGCGTCCAGATCGGCCACGCGCAAATAGGTATGCAGCGCCGCTGTGAACTGCAGCGGTGCGTCGCCGAGGTTCTCGCAGGCGAGTTCGATGTCGAGGCTGCGGCCGCCGACGCGCACGCTCAACTCCAGCTCGAAGGCATGCGGCCAGATCGCACGCGTCGCGTCACTGTCGCGCAGGCGCATGACGGCGAGCGCATCGTCCTTGCCCTGCTGCTGCTGGACCAGCTCCCACGGCAGCGTGCGCGCAAAGCCATGCTTGGGCAGCGGCCCGCGCTCGGCAAACTGCGGGAAACACACCGGCACGCCGCCGCGGATGGCCTTGCCTGGCGTGAATTCGCTGCGCGGCGACAGATAGAGCTGCTCACCGGCACCGGGTGGGCGCCACGACAGCAGGTGGCCGCCGTGCAAGCTGAACTGGGCGCTCGCGCCATCGGGGCTTTGCAGGGTGAAACTGGACGGTTCGGAGCTCATGGCAGGCGGGGCGCGAAGGGGCAAAGCTCTATCATCGCCGACTTGTTTTTTCGGGGCCGCCGCCCATGAACACAGCCAGCGCCCGCCCCTCCCAGAAACTGGCCTTCGTGCCCGAGACCCGCTTCGGCCTGTGGTTCCTGTCCACCGCGACCTGGCGCGTGCACGTGCTGGGCCGTGCGCTCAGCGACCTGCAGCGCATGGCGCCGGACGCGCCGCGCGGCGGCGTGATGCTGGACATCGGTACTGGCCAGGGCCACTCCCTGCCGGAGATGGCGGCACGCTTTGCGCCGGCCCAGATCCATGCACTCGACCCCGAGCCGGACTTCGAGGCCCGCTGCGCCGCGATGGTGAAAGCCTGCCCCGTGCCCGTCACCCTGCACGCGGCGCATGCCGAGCGCATTCCGCTGCCGGACGCGTCGGTGGACATCGTGCTGTGCCACCAGACCCTGCACCACATCGTCGACCAGAAAGCGGCCCTGGCCGAGGCGTTTCGCGTGCTTAAGCCCGGCGGCCTGCTGCTGCTGGCCGAGAGCACGCGCGCCTACATCCACAGCTGGATCATCCGGCTGCTGTTCCGCCACCCCATGCATGTGCAGCGCACGGCGGACGAGTTCATCGCCCTGGTGCGCGAGGCCGGCTTCCAGGTGGACGCGGACCGCATCAGCACGCCCTATCTGTGGTGGAGCCGCAGCGACCTGGGTGCGCGCGAATGGCTGGGCTTGGGCCAGCCGAAAAATCGCGAGGAAACGCTGCTGAACGCCGTCGCTCGCAAGCCCGGCTGATCAGTCCAGCGGAGGCTCGGGCAGGATCCAGGCCAGCAGCGAAGTCCAGAAGCCCGGGATGCGGATCTGCACGCTCGGGTCGGTCAGCGCCCGCGCCCGCGCAGCGGCTTCCAAGGATTCGGCCGAGTCGTAGAACGGCGGATCGGCCAACACAAGCCCGGCCTTGTTGGCGCCATCGACGAGGATCTGCAGATACTCGTCGACATGGCTGCCGGTGAAGGGGTTGGCATCGTGGAAGGTCACGACCACCGGCCGCACGCCGTCCACCAGCGGCAGCTCGGTGATCCGCCGGCGCAGCTCGCGCATCTGGTGCTCGAAATGCGAGCGCCGGCGCAGGCTGGCATTGGGCCAGGGGATCTTGCCGTCGTTGGCGGACAGGTCCGTCATCACGACGCTGAGCCCATGGCGCTGATAGGCCGCGAAGGTGCGCGCGTCGTAGGCCCAATGCGGCGGGCGCACCAGCACCGGGGGGCGGCCGGCCAATTCCATATGCGCCGCCAAGCCCTGGCTGAGGCTGCCTTCGAGCAGCTCATCACTCAGCTTGGTGTGGCTGGTGTGGCCGGGCGTCGCGGTGTGAAAACCCAGCACATGGCCCTCCGCCAGCGTGCGGCGCATCAGCGCCTGGCCGCGCGGCGTGGCACCACCGTTCACGGCGCCCGTCTGCACGAAGAACAGCGCCTTGATGCCCGGCTGGATGGCATTGCGCGCGAGGCCGTCGAGGATTTGGACCGTCGGGTTGTCGGTCTCCCGCGCGCTCGGGYCGTCGTCGAAAGTCAGTAACAGGCGGATGGGCACCGGCGCGCTCACCGACACATGCTCGGCCAGCGRCGACGGGTCGGCCGCGGCATGGGTCGCGACGACCAACGCCAGGCTTGCAAATGCCGCTGCGAAGCGCCATCGCGCCATCCTGCCTCCGTACTGCTTTCGTGGGGCCAGCAGTTTATTCGCCGGCCCTGCGCGCCCGGCAGCGGCGCCACACTGCATTCATGGGGCCTTCGATGCGCACAGGCAACTTGGGATTGCAGGCCACAGCCAGCACCACAGCGCCGATGGTCGTGACGGCCACGTCGCCCTCGGGGTCGTCGCTGAAGTCCAGCGCCCGCATCAGCGCAAAGTCCAGACCCTGTTCGCGCGCCTTGAGCCAGGCCTCCTTGAGCGTCCAGGCCTGCAGAAAGACCTGCGCGCGCGCCTCGACCGGCAAGGCGGCCAGGTCGGCGCGTTGCGCGGGGCTGTGCACCGTCTCGGCCAGGGCCAGGTGGTCGCGCGGCCGGGCCAGGCTTTCCACATCGATGCCGATCGGCACCCCGGCCGCGGCGCAGGCGACTGTGCCGGCGCCGTGGCTGATGGACACGAACACATCACCACGGCCCACCACGCGGCAGGCACCGCTGCTGGCCACCTCCAGTGCAGGCGGCTCATCCGAGCCCAGCCAGCGCTGCACCGCGCGGCGCGCCAGCCAGCGGCCGGCCAGGAAGGTGTCGCGCCGGGCCTCGGTGCCCAGCGACTGCAGGCGAGCCTGCTCGGAGGGCGTCAGCCAGGCGCCCGGTGACGGCATGCCGACCCGCAGCTCAGGCTCGGCGGCCAGCAGGCAGAGCAGGGTCACCGCGAGCCGTGGTCAGTCACTCAACCTTGGCCAAAGTGCCGCGCAAAGCGACGCCAATGACGAAGGCACCGGCATGGCACTCGAAATCGGTCGCACTCTTGTACTCCACCTTCCGGTAGTAGCTGACGATGTCGACCACGGCATTGGCGCCGTGGCGCTTGGCGCCATCCTGCAGATCGATCAGCGCACTCAATGCGGCCCATTTGCAACCATAGTCGTCCGCCTTGCCGAAGCCGTTGGTCTTCGGATTGGCCACGTAGGTCGCGAGGCGTCTGCTGACCTTCGGCGTCGCTTGACCGGCCAAATAGAACTTGAACGCCGGGTCCAGTTTTTCCTTGGCCTCGGGCAGTTCCAGCACATCGGCCAGCGGGATATGCAGCACGGTATCGCGCGCGAAGGCTGGCGCCGACAGCAACGCAGCGGCGGCCAAGACCACAAGACGAAACTTCATGAGCACGCTCCTTGAACGGGGCTTTCGATGATGCCGTATCAAGGGCGCCGCACAGGTAGGCGGAAGCCGGCAAATGCGCCGTGCAGCCCTGCGATCACTGCGGCGCGGATGCCGCCTGATCGGCCGTGACGGCGGCGGGCGCCTGAGGCGCGACGCCCTGCGCCAGCGCCTCGGGGCTCTTGTTGGTCGTCAGGATGACCTCCATGCGCACGCCACCCATGGCCTCGCAGGACTTGCGAGGCGCCTCGTTCCAGCGGATGGCGGTTGCCGTGACCACCGGGCGCACGACGCGCCAAGGCCAGAAGCCAAAACGCTGCGAACTGTTGTAGTCCACGAGGGCATCGGCCTTGTTCACCAGGGCCTGCTGCACCAGGGCCGGCAGCAACTCCTTGACGCCGCCATAGGTGCCCTTGGCGACCTTGAGCTGTTGCAGTTTCTGGTGCGGCATGTCGGACGGCGCACCGTTGTCGAAGACGCAGAGGTCTCGACCTTCCTGCGACAAGCTGGCGGCGATCCGCTTGCCGTCAGCCAACTCCTGTTCCGGCGAACCGGCTTGCGCCGCAGCACTTGCCAAAATCAATGCAATGGTCAGAACGCTCTGCTTCATCAGGCCCTCCCAGGCGGGTTGTCGAAATCAAAGGCGGCGCAGGATCAACGAAGTGTTGATGCCGCCGAAGGCGAAATTGTTCGTCATCGCGAACTCGGTCTGCAGCACGCGGCCGCCGCTGAGCACGTAGTCGAGGTCGCCGCAGCGCGGGTCGACGCGCTTGAGGTTGATGGTGGGCGCGAACCAGTCGGCGTTCATCATCTCCAGCGTCATCCAGGCCTCCAGTGCACCGCAGGCGCCCAGGGTATGGCCCATATAGCTCTTCAGCGACGAGATCGCCACACCGGTGCCAAAGATGCTTTGCGTGCCCTGGCTCTCGGCCACGTCGCCCTGGTCGGTGCTGGTGCCATGGGCGTTGACGTAGGGGATGGCAGTGGCGGGCAGGCCGGCATCTTCCAGCGCCAGGCGCATGGCCTGGGCCATGGTGGAGGACTGTGGCTGCGTGACGTGGGTGCCGTCGCAGTTGGTGCCGTAGCCGACGATCTCGCCCAGCATCTTGGCGCCGCGCGCCTTGGCGTGCTCGTACTCCTCCAGCACGAAGGTGCAGGCGCCCTCGCCCAGCACCAGGCCGTCGCGGTCGGCGTCGAAGGGGCGCGGCGTCAGGCGCGGCTGGTCGTTGTACCTGGTGCTGGTCGCGAACAGCGTGTCGAACACCGCCGCCTGGGTCGGGTCCAGTTCCTCGGCGCCGCCGGCCAGCATGGCGACCTGGCGGCCGCTCTGGATGGCCTCGTAGGCATAGCCCAGGCCCTGGCTGCCCGAGGTGCAGGCGCTGCTCGTCGTGATGATGCGGCCGGTGATGCCGAAGAACACCGCGATGTTGACGGTCGCAGTGTGCGACATCATCTTCACGTAGGTGTTGGCGTTGATGCCCTCGATGCTCTTGACCGTCATCATGCGGCCGAAGTCGCCGATGGCGCTGGGTGTGCCGCTGGAGCTGCCGAAGCTCACGCCCATGCGGCCGCTGGTCAGCAGCGGGTCGCCGATGAGGCCGGCCTGCTCCAGCGCCAGCTCGGCCGAGCGCGTGGCCATCTGGGCCACGCGGCCCATGCTGCGCATGGTCTTGCGGTTGTAGCGGTCGGCCGGCAGCTCGAAGGGTGCGCAGGGCACCCCGACCTGCGTGTTCAGGCCCTCGTAATCGGCCCAGTCGGCCATGCGCTGGACCTTGTTGGTCTCGGCGCGCAGGCTGTCCATGACGGTCTCCACGTCATGCCCGAGCGGCGACAACGCGCCGATGCCGGTGATGACGACTCTCTTGTTGCTCACCCGACCATCCCCCCATTCACGGAAATCACTTGACGCGTGATGTAGGCCGCGTCCTCGCTCATCAAGAAGGCCACCAGGGCCGCCACCTCCTCGGGCTGGCCGACGCGCTGCGCCGGGATCAACTTCAGCGCGTGCTCCAGCACTTCGGCGTCGATCATGTCCGTCTCGATGAGGCCCGGTGCCACGCAGTTGACCGTGATCTTGCGGCTGGCCAGCTCGACGGCCAGCGCCTTGCTAGCGCCGATGATGCCGGCCTTGGCGGCACTGTAGTTGACCTGCCCGCGGTTGCCCATCAGGCCCGAGACCGAGGCCAGCGTGACGATGCGGCCGGGCTTGCGGCGGCGCACCAGCGGCATGGTCAGCGGCTGCAGCACGTTGTAGAAGGCGTCGAGGTTGGTGTGGATGACGGCGTCCCAGTCCTCACCGGTCAACGCCGGGAAGGCGCCGTCGCGGGCAATGCCGGCATTGCAGACGACGCCGTAATAGCAGCCATGGGCCTCCACGTCGGCCTCCAGCGCGGCGGCGGTGGCAGCGCGGTCGGCCACGTCGAAGGCGAGCACACGGGCGTTGCGGCCGAGTTCGCGGGCGGCCTGGGCCACGGCCTCGGCCTCGTCGCGGCGGCTGCGGCAATGGATGACGACGTCGTAGCCGTCGCGCGCCAGCCGCAGCGCGATGGCGCGGCCGATGCCGCGGCTGGAGCCGGTCACCAGCACGGTATGGGGAGTACTCATGGGGTCTGTCCGTTCAGGAAAGCCTCCGGGTCGTCGGGCCCGAAGACATTGAGACTGGCGCGCGCCACCTCGGCGCCATCGATGCTGATGACGCACTCAAACTGGCCCAGGCCGTTGTCGGCCTGGAAGAGGCGCTGCACCTGCACGCGCAGCACATCGCCGACGACGAAGGCCGCGCGGCTGCACTGGTAGCGGCGCGTGCCGAGCAGGAAGCCGATGCGGGCGGCCCCGCCTTCATCGGCATGGAGGTGGCGTTGATAGCCGGCCCATGCGGCGGCCGCCTGGGCCATGTATTCGACGCCGGCCGATGCGCTGAGCTGGCCACCCTGCACCAGCAGATGGTCGGCGCGCACGGTGGCCTCGGCCAGCAGCGACTCGGCATCGGCCTCGATGACGCGGTCGAGCCAGCTCATCGCGCCGCGGTGCGGCACGAGGTCGGCGATGGCGGGTTCAGTCTTCACGGGTCAACACCAGGGCGGCGTTGCTGCCGCCAAACGCAAAGGAATTGGACAACACGGCGCGCGGCGCGGCAGCCAGGCGCTCGCCCGGTGAAACCAGGCGGATGGCGGGCAGGGCCGCGTCGCGCTCGCCATCGAAATGGTGGGCCGGCAGGGCGCCGTCGCCCAGCAGCGTCAGCCAACTGATCGCCGCCTCCAGCGCGCCGGCAGCACCCAGCGTATGGCCGGTCAGCGGCTTGGTGGAGCTGCAGGGCACATCCAGCCCGAAGACGCGGGCCACCGCTTCGCTCTCCATCGCATCGTTGTGCGGCGTGGCCGTGCCATGCAGGTTGAGGTAACCGATGTCGGCGGGCGCCAGGCCCGCCATGTCCAGCGCTGCGCGCATCGCGGCCTCGGCGCCGCGCCCGCTGGGCTCGGGCGCGGAGATGTGGTGGGCGTCGCTGGTTTCGCCCCAGCCGGCCAGGCGCACGGCGGGGCCGGCGCCTTTTTCGCGCGTCATCAGGAAGAGCGCGCCGGCCTCGCCGATGTTGATGCCGCAGCGCTGCGCGCCCATGGGGTTGCAGCGCACGTCGCTGACGGCTTCGAGCGAGGCAAAGCCGGCGACGGTGAAGTCGCACAGGCTGTCGGCACCGCCGCAGACGACGGCGTCCGCCATGCCCGCCTGCAGCAGCCGCGCGGCGCTGGCCAGGGCCTTGCTGCTGGACGAGCAGGCCGTGGAGATGACATAGGCGGGGCCCAGCGTGCCAAGCTCTTCAGCCAGCAGCGCGGCGCCGGAGCCGATCTCCTGCTGGCGCACGTCGTGCCAGGCCGGCAGTTCGCCGTGCTCGCGGTGGTGGGCCCAGGCGGCTTCGCTCTCGCCGACGCCCGAGGTGCTGGTGCCCAGCACGATGGCCACGCGCAACGGGCCGAAGCGTTCGATGGAAGCATCCACCGCGGCGCGGATGGGTTGCAGCGCCGTCAGCAGCAACGCGTTGTTGCGGCTGCGCTGGGCGTTAGCGTCAGGCAGAGGCAGGGGCTGGCGCACACGGCCCAGGTGCAGGGTGCGGCCGCGCCAGGCCTCGGGCTCGACGCCACTGGGCGTGGTGGCCCACAGCGACTCAGCCAGCGTGGCGGCGTCATGGCCGGCGGCGCAGACGACGCCGAGGGCGTTCAGATAGACATTCATCAGCCCCCCTCCATGGAGCGCGATTCGATGCGCAGTTGGTAATGCTCGGCACGATTGTCGATTTCCACGCGCGCGCGGCCGTCCAGATAACGCACCGTGAGGCGCACCTCTCCGCCCTGGCGCAGCGTGCGCGCGTTGCCGCTCTCGTCCAGCGTCCAACCCGTGGGCAGCGCGGCCTGCAGTGCGGGCAGCGGCGCGAAGACCAGGGCGATGTCACGCAGCACGCGCGCCGGGTCGACCGCCGCGGGCAGCATGGGGTGGCGCTGCACCTTCAACTCGCGGCCGTCCCAATGCATGGTCAGCACGCGCTGGCCGAAGGCGAGACCGGCGAGCTGCAGCTGCCGGGCGTCGACCTGCAGCAGCGTGTCGAGCTGGCGCTCGGTGACGGCGCCGTTGGGGTCGTCGGGCGCGTCTGTCACCGTCAGCCGCTGGGCCAGCGACAGTTCGGCACCGAAAGCGGCCGGCGCCAGTTGCAGTGGCGGCAGCGCGGCCGGTGGCGGCAGCGTCTGGCAGGCTGACAGCAACAGCGCAGCGAACAGGATCAGGGGGCGCACAACTGCTCCAGCGTGCGCATGCGCTCGGGATGCGCGACGTAGGGGTTGGTCAGGTCCCAGGCATAGCCGGCCAGGATGGACGAGATCATGCGGCGGATGTCGGGGTTCTGGTCCTGGTGGAAGATGACGTCCTGGAAGCCGCCGCGGTACCAGCTCTCCACAAAGGCACGGAAGGCGTCCACGCCGGCGCGCAGCGGCTTGGCGTAGTCCTTCTCCCAGTCCACCGCTTCGCCGGCGCGTTCACGCAGCAGCGCCGYCACGGCCAGGTCGGCGGACTTCACGGCGATGGTCACGCCGCTGGAGAACACCGGGTCCAGGAACTCGCCCGCATTGCCCAGCAGCGCGAAGCCCGGGCCCCACAGCGACTTCACGTTGGCCGCATAACCCTGCAGCCGGTTGGCCGGCGTGTCCCAGACGGCGTCCTTCAGCAGCGCGGCCAGCGAGGGTGTCTCGGCGACGACGGCCTTCAGTCGCTCCGTCGCGTCCTCGGGGAAGCGGTCGAAGTACTCGGCCCGCGCGACGACGCCCAGCGAGCAGCGGCCGTTGCTGAAGGGGATGGTCCAGAACCACACGTCCACGTCGTCCGGATGCACGGTGACGAGGATCTTGGTGCGGTCAAACGTCGGGTCGCTGATGCGGTCCTGCACATGCGTGAAGGTGGCGGCGCGCACGGGGAAGGCCGAGGGCGTCTCCAGGTCCAGCAGGCGCGGCAGCGTGCGGCCGAAGCCGCTGGCGTCCAGCAGATGGCCGGCTTCGACGGTGTAGGCCGCGCCGCCGTCCAGCGGCTGCACGTCGATCTGCGGGCGTTGACCTGCCGCGACGCGCACAGCCGTCACCTCGTGGCGGTAGCGCACATCGGCGCCGGCCTTGGCGGCGCCATTGGCCAGCACCTGGTCGAAATGGGCGCGCTGCACCTGGTAGGTCGTGCCCCAACCGGGCGTGAACTTGTCGCGGAAGTCGAAAGCGGTGCGCTTGGGGCCGCGGCAGAAGGCCGCGCCGTTCTTGAACTGGAAGCCGGCCTCGACGACGTCCTGCAGCAGCCCCGCCTTCTCGATATAGGCCATGGACTGTGGCAGCAGGCTCTCACCGATGGAGAAGCGTGGAAAGAGCTGGCGCTCCAGCACGGTCACGGCCAGGCCCTGGCGGCGCAGCAGGGCCGCAGCGACGGCGCCTGCAGGGCCTGCGCCGATGATGCAGACGTCAGTCGTTTCGAGGGTCATGGTCGTTGACGAAGAAAGGGGTGAGGAACCAGGCCAGGGCAATTCCCAGTCCCAGGGTCAGGCCGAAGGCCCGCAATGCCGGCGTGCCGGACAGGGCCAACAACCCGAAGGACAGCCAGGTGCTGGCGGCCGCGAGTGTGATGGAGACGAAGCCGCGCAGGTCGCGCCGACTGGGCTGGGCGAGCAGGAAGATGCCGTAGTCCACCCCCACGCCGAGCAGCAGCAGCAGGGCCAGCACGTGGAAGAGCTGCCAGGGCTGGCCGGCCAGGGCCGTCGCAGCCAGTGCCAGGCTGCCGGCCAGCAGGGTGGGCACCAGGGCCCGCCACCAGGCAGCGCCGAGGCGCCAGGCCAGCAAGGCGGCGACGGCCGCCACGGCGATGACCAGCACGCCGAGCATGCGGATGCGTTGGCGGGCCAGCAGCTCGGACACATCGGCCACCTTGTCGACCCAGCGCACCGTCGTGCCATCGGCGAGTGCCGCTAGTTGCGGCAGCACCTCGCGCGACACGCCGCGCAGCATCAGCACGCTGTGCCAGCGGCCGTCGGCATCGCGGCCCAGCCACTGGTGGCGCGCCGCCTCGCTGACAGGGGCGGTGCGCCAGGCCTCCACCGTCAGCACCGGCGCCGCGACGGCATCGCGCTGGGGCAGGGGCTGACCCAGTTGCTCGGCCACCAGCAGCGACACCTCGGCCCAACGGCGCTGCACCAGGGCCGCATCGCCGGCCTGACGGGCCGGCGAAGGCACCCAGTCGGAAACGGCCTGCCAGCCGGCGATACCGGGCGTGCTGGCGAGCTTGGCCTTGAGAGCTTCCTCGCGCTCCAGAAGCACGGCCTCGCTGCCCGCAGTGAGCAGATAGAACTGCGCCGGGCTGGGCAGGTCCAGCCGCCGGCCGATGTCGATCTGCTCCTGCATCAGCGCGGGCGGCGTGTTCTGCAGCAGGCGGATGTCGTCGTTGGCCTGGCCGCGCCAGGCGGCAGCAGCCAACAGAGCGGCGATGACAACGCCGCCGATCAGGCCGCTGCGCCAGGTCAGCTGCGGCCAGCGCTGCCAGGCGCGGCCCAACGCGCGCGTCAGCGGCCGCACGGGCACGGGGCCGGCGTCCAGATGCGGGAACCACAGCCAGGTGCTGACAAAGGCGGCCGTCAGGCCGGCGGCCGAGAACAGCGCGACCTGCTGCAGGCCGGGGAAAGGCGTCGTCGCGAGCAGGGCATAGCCGGCCAGCGTCGTGCTGAGGGCCAGCACCATGGTCGGCAGCTGCTCGCGCATCAAGGCGAAGCGCTGCGCCGGCGGCTGGGCGATGCGGCTGCTGTAGTGGCTGCTGGCGTAGTTCTCCGCCACGCCGACGAGGCTGGCGCCGAACACCAGCGTGATGAGGTGCAGCTCGCCAAAGACGGCCAGCGTCGCCGCCACGGCTACCAGCAGGCCGCTGCCCACCGACAGCAGCACCAGCAGGCGCGGCCGGATGCGGGCGAAGGCAAACCAGCTCAAAGCAAACACGCCCACGAGCGACCCCACGCCGATGAGATGCATTTCGCGCTGGGCCTGCGCGGCCGCGGCATGCGCGTGCAGGGGCACGCCGGCCGCGAGCACCTGGGCCTCGGGTACGGCGGCACGGGCATGGGCGAGGGCTTCGGCGATGCGCTCGTTGTCGCTCAGCGCGAAGGCGCTGGCGCCGCTGTCGATCAACGCCAGCATCCAGTCGCCCTGGGCATCGGCCAGGCGCAGCCGGCCATCGAGGGCGCGCACCTTGCTGCCCTGGGCACGCTCGGCGAGCCATGCCCCGAGGGTGTTGAAGGGATCGTCGATCCAGCGGCCCACGCGCGGCAGGCCCATGGGCTGCATCAGGCTGGTCAGCGCCTGTTGAGCCAGCGCTTCCGAAGGGGCGGTCTGCAGGGACTGGCGCTGGGCGTCGGTCAGCAGCGCGCCGCGTTGCGGGGCGAAGAAGCTCAGCCAGTCGGCCTGCTGGGCGTCGGAGACGCGGTGGCGCAGCTTGATGCCGGGCGCCTCCGCTTGCAGCTTGGCGATGAAGCGATCCATCGCCGCTTCGCTGCCCTTGGGCGCGCGCAGCATGACGATGACGCGGCCCTCCCCTGCCTTGGCCAGGGCGGTCATCGCCTGCTCGACCTCGGGCCGGCGCTCGTCCTTGGGCAGCATGGCCAGCACATCGGTGTTGATGCGCACACGGCCCTTGTACGCAGCCAGGGCCAGGCCCGCGGCCATCAGCAGCAGCGCGAGCGCCCAGGCCCAGGGCGCCAAGCGGCTGGGCCGGTCAGCCAAGCTGCTTGGCCTCGTCGGCGCTGGGGGCGGCGGGCTCGTGCGTCTGCTCGTCGAAGCGCAACGTCGTCGTGTCGCCCTGGGCCTCGGTCATGACGATGCGACGCAGCTGGCGGTCGCCCTCCAGCTCGATGCGGGCGAAGAGCTGGGCCAGTGCCGCGGCCTTCGGCCTCAGCACGGCGCGCCAGCCCTTGTCACCCACCAGGCTGGCCTGCACCTCGAAGGCCTGCTGCAGCGCGCCGAGGTCGCCGTCCAGCAGCGACAGCATCAGCTGGGTCACGACGCGGATGCCGGGCTCCTTGCTGGCATCCAGCTGCAGGCCGCCACCACCGGCGATGCGGTCGCGCGTCAGCACCAGCTGGCTGGCGAACGGCGCCGTCGTGCGCCAGATCAGGCCCTTGCCGCGCACCAACAGGTAGTCACCCTGGCTCTTCAGCGGCTTGGCGAAGCCGGCAAGCTGCTTGTCCTGCTGGAAGCCACCGCGCTGCACCGGCGTGCTGACGAGGCGCTGCTGAACCTGGGCGATGGTGTCGGCCAGCGCGGGCAACGGGCATGCGGCAAGAAGGAAGAGACGGCGCTTCATGGCAGCGGAATGCCCAGACGTTCAAACAGGATGGGCGGGCTGGCGAACTGCATTTCCTTGTTGCGCATGTCCACGGCCACCATCAGCGTGTGGGCCTTGGTCAGACGCGCGTTGGTAGCGATGTCGCGCACCGTGTAGTCGATGCGCAGGCGGTGCTCCCACTCGGTGATGCAGGCGCGCACGCCCAGGCGCATGCCGTATTCGGCCGGGCGCACGTATTTCAGCTGCAGATGGATGATGGGCCAGGCATAGCCGCTGGCGCGCATCTGCGGGTAGTCGTAGTTGAAGCGCTGCAGCAGCGCGCAACGCGCCTGCTCCAGGTATTGCACATAGCGGCCGTGCCAGACGATCTCCATCGGGTCGAGATCGTGGAAGGCCGGCGTGATCTCGATCTCGTGGGCCAGGCGCGGGTCTTCACGCAGGAGCATGCAGGGCTCCGTGGGGATCGCGGATGTCGCGCAGCAGGGCCTGAAGCTCGACATCCAACGCGCGGTCTTCGTCGATCAGCGGCAGGCGTGCACAGAGCTCTTCGTACCAGGCCGACAGCGACGGGCTCAGCTGCAGGCCGCCCAGGCGCTGGCGCAGGCCCAGGCCCTGGCGTGCGCTGATGAGCAGGCCGGCGACGACCTGCTCGCTCAGGTCCAGCACGCGCAGCGCGTCGCGGGCCGCGATGCTGCCCATGCTGACCTTGTCCTGGTTGTGGCACTCGGTGCTGCGGCTGAAGACCGAGGCCGGCATGGTCTGCTTGAGGGCTTCGGCGGTCCAGGCGGAGACGCTGATCTGCAGCGCCTTCAGGCCATGGTTGATGGCGGCGCGCTCGCCCAGGGCACCGCTCAGATTCGACGGCAGGCCATGGTTGAAGCGCGTGTCCACCAGCAGGGCGAGCTGGCGATCCAACAGGTCGGCGACGTTGGCGACGGCCGTCTTCAGCGTGTCCATGGCCATGGCGATGTGGCCGCCGTAGAAATGGCCGCCGTGCAGCACGCGCTCCTCGACGGCGTCCACCAGCGGGTTGTCGTTGGCGCTGTTGAGCTCGTTCTCGATGAGCTGGCGCAGCCAGGGCAGCGCGTCTTCCAGCACGCCGATGACGTGGGGCGCGCAGCGCAGCGAGTAGCGGTCCTGCAGGCGCTGCTCATTGCGGCTGGGGCGGTCGCTGGCGAGGTCGGTGCGCAGCCGCGCGGCGACGCGCTGCTGGCCGGCATGCGGCTTGACGGCGAACAGGCGCTCGTCGAAGTGGTGGGCATTGCCCGCGCTGGCGACGACATTGGCCGCCGTGATGCGCGTGGCCAAGCGCGACAGCCGTTCGGCACGCTGGAAGGCCAGGCAGGCCAGCGCCGTCATGACGGCCGTGCCGTTCATGATGGCCAGGCCTTCCTTGGGGCGCAGCGTGTGCGGCTTGAGGCCGACGGCCGCAAGGGCCTCGGCCGCCGGCATCTGCCGGCCCTGGAACCACACCTCGCGCTCGCCGCACAGCACGGCGGCGACATAGCTCAGCGGCGTAAGGTCACCGCTCGCGCCGACCGAACCTTCGCTGGGGATCAAGGGCAGGATGTCGTGCTCGATCAGGGCGGCCAACTGTTGCAGCAAGGCGTAGCTCACGCCCGACACGCCCTGCGCCAGCGACTGCAGCCGCACGGCCAGCACGGCGCGCACCTGCTCGGGCGCCAGCATGGGGCCTGCGCCGATGCCGTGGTAGGTGTAGAGGTGGCGCGGCAGCTCGGCCACCAGGGCCGGCGGGATGCTGACGGTGCAGGAGTCGCCGTAGCCGGTGGTGACACCGTAGACGACGCCGTCCTCAGCCAGCAGGCGGGCGATGAACTCGGCGCCGGCGTCGATGTGGGGCACGAAATCAGGCGCGGTGCTCAGACGCGCGCGGGCCTCGCGGCGGGAGATGGCGGCGATGTCGTCCAGGCTCAGCGGGCGGCCATCGAAAACAATCTCAGGCAACGGCATGCGGGCTGTCCCAGAAAGCGTAGAAGTTGAACCAGTCATAGGGCGATTCGCGCAGGCGGCGCTGCAGGATCCGTGCGTAGCTCTGGGCGTATTGGGCCAGAGCCTCGCGGCGCCCGGCGCGCGGCAGGCTGATGTGCTCGGTCAGCACCTCGAAGCGGATCTCATAGCCGGCCCCCCGGTGCAGGCAGGTCAGCAGCACCAGCGGGCAGTGCAGCACGCCGGCCAGCACATAGGCGCCCACCGGCAGCGGCGCCGGCGCGCCGAGGAAGTCGACGCTGACGGTCTGGGCGGATTGGATGGGCACGCGGTCGCCGGCAATGGCGATCCAGCCGCCGGCGTCCACCAGCTCCTTGAGCTGCATGGCCATGGCCGGCCCGAAGTCGGTAACCTCCAGCAGGTTGACGGCGGAGCTCGGGTCCAGGCGCTTGAGGATGCGGTTGAAGGCCTGGGCGTGGCGGGTGTGCACCAGTACCGTCAGCTTCAGGTCCTGCTTGGTCCGGCCCACCATGCGGCACAGCTCCAGGCAGCCCATGTGCGCGGTGATGAAGATGCCGCCCTGGCCCCGGGCCACCATGGCGTCGACAAGGGAAAAGTCCTGCTCGCGCACGCACTCGGCCGGGTAGCGGCCGGCCATGGCCAGCAGCTTGTCGAGCATGGTCTCGGCAAAGCAGGCGACGTGGCGCAGGCCCTCGCGCCAGTCGGGTTCGCGCTGGAACACGCCCGGCTCGGCGCGRTGCAGATGGCGCAGGTAGTCCAGCGACGAGCGGCGCAAGGCCGGCCGCGTCAGCCAGTGCAGCAGCACGACGGGGAACATGGCCCAGCGCACCAGGCGCCGGCCGAAGAGCTTGTGCACACCGTACAGCAGCCAGATGCCGCTGACGAAGGTCGTTTCACCCAACGAAGCCCAGTGCTGGGCGCGCGCTGTCATGGATTGCTCCGCAGCTTGCGCGCCAGCAGCAACGGCGCGCGCCACAGCATGCCGAAGAAGAGCCGCGTGTGCATGGCCGAGATCAGCACGTTGTCGCGCCAGACGCGGAAGTGCGAGATGCCGCCGACCGGATAGTGCACGCGCGTGGGCTGGTTGATGACGGGCACGCCGGCCCACACGAGGCGCACGGCGATCTCGGTGTCGAAGTCCATGCGCCGGCCCATGGAGGCATGCGCGAGCTGCGGCAGCGTGGCGGCCAGCGGGTAGATGCGAAAGCCGCACATGGAGTCGCGCACCGAGAAGCTCAGCGTGTTGATCCAGACCCAGATGTGGGTGGCATAGCGCCCGTACAGCCGCGCGCGCGGCACGGACGCGTCGTAGATGGGGCAGCCGCAGATCAGCGCCTCAGGGTGCGCCTGGGCGGCGGCCACGAAGCGCGAGGCATCGAAGGCGTCATGCTGGCCGTCGGCATCGATCTGCAGGCCATGGGTGTAGCCCTGCTC